>JAKDNL010000209.1 GCA_030451825.1 Pseudonocardia sp.
TTTTCAACACCCCCCGGCGCCGCCGCGGGCCGGGGGGGGCCGCCCGCGCTCGCGGCCGACCCCGAGGTTGTGCTGCTCGACGAGCCCTTCGCCGCGCTGGACGAGGGCCTGCGGGTCAGCCTGCGCGAGGAGGTGGCGGCCATCCTGCGCGCGGCGGGTGCGAGCGTGGCGCTGTGACCGCGAGGGATGCGGCGCGCACCCTGTTCGCCGAGTTCACCGGGCACGCACCCCACGGCGTGTTCTCCACGCCCGGGCGGGTGAATCTCATCGGCGAGCACACCGACTACAACGACGGGTTCGTGCTCCCCTTCGCGCTCCCCCACCGCACCCTCGTCGCGGCGGCCCCGGCCGAGGGGGCACGGAGTCGGGTGATCAGTGCCCAGGAGCCGGACGAGGTCGGGTTCTGCGCCGCCACCGTCGCGCCCGGCGACGTGCCTGGGTGGGCGGGCTACGTGGCCGGGATGTTCTGGGCGTTCCGCGAGGCCGGGCTCCGGGTGCCGGAACTGGACCTGGTGCTCGACAGCGACGTGCCGGTGGGGGCCGGGTTGTCGTCGTCGGCGGCGCTGGAGTGCGCGGTCGGCGTGGCGCTCGCCGATCTGGGCGGGCTCACCGTCGAGCCGACCCCGCTGGCGATGCTGGCCCGGCGGGCGGAGAACGACTTCGTCGGCGCGCCCACCGGCGGGATGGACCAGATGGCCTCGATGCACGGGCGCCCTGAGCGGCTGGTGTTCCTCGACACCCGCGACGACACGATCGAGCTCACCCCGTTCCCGCTCACCGAGTACGGACTGACCCTGCTGGTGATCGACACCCGGGCCCCGCACGCGCACGCGGACGGGCAGTACGGCGAGCGACGGGCCGACTGCGCCGCCGCGGCCGCGGCATTGGGCGTGCGGGCCCTGCGGGACGCCACCCCGGAGGCCGTCGCCGCCCTGACCGACGACCGGATCCGCCGCCGCGCGCGCCACATCGTCACCGAGAACGACCGGGTCCGTGACGTCGTGGCCCTGCTCGCCGGGGGTGCCGACCCGCGGCGGATCGGTCCGGCCCTGGACGCCTCGCACGCCTCGATGCGCGACGACTTCGAGATCACCGTCCCGCACGTCGACGTCGTCGCAGAAGTGGCCCGCGAGGCCGGCGCGCACGGATCCCGGATGACCGGCGGCGGCTTCGGTGGCTGCGTCATCGCGCTCTGCGACGACGCCGACGTCCCGGCCGTCCGCGGTGCCGTGGAGAAGGCCTACGCCGAGCGCGGCTGGAGCGCCCCGGTCGCGTTCACCGGCACTCCCTCCGCGGGTGCCGCCCGTCTCATCTGACCCCGTTCATCTGACACCGTTCATCTGACACCGACCCCTATGGCACTTGAAGGACAGAACTGAAGCGGTACAGTACGGAAGACGCCGATCCGCAGCCCGCGAACCGGTACCCGATCTTGGAGGAGACGGCCCGTGCCGCACCTTCCCGTCATGGAGCCGGCCGACATCGTGGTGTTCGGCGGCACCGGCGACCTGGCGATGCGCAAGCTGCTGCCCGCGCTCTACCTGCGGGACCGGGACGGCCAGCTCGACGCCGACACCCGGATCGTCGCGGTGTCGCGCTCCGGACTCGACCACGCCGACTACCGCGACAAGGTCGACTCCGAGCTGCGGCGCACCACGCCGGCCTGGACCGGCTCGTCCTGTACCGCCGATGACGTGCACGAGACGTTCCTGCGCCGCCTGCACCACGTGACCCTCGACGTCGCCGACGACGACTGGAGCGCGCTCTCGGAGCTGCTCGGCCCCCCGAACGGCCGCACCCGCGTGCTCTACCTGGCGTCGGCCCCGAAGCTGTTCGGCCGCATCTGCGTCGGCAGCCACGCCCACGGCATCGTCGACGAGGCCTCCCGCGTCGTGCTGGAGAAGCCGCTGGGCACCGACCTGGCGTCGGCGGAAGCGATCAACGACGAGGTCGGGTCGGTGTTCGCCGAGGAGCAGATCTACCGGATCGACCACTACCTCGGTAAGGAGACGGTGCAGAACCTGCTGGTCCTGCGCTTCGGCAACTCCCTGTTCGAGCCGCTGTGGAACGCCGGCCAGATCGATCATGTGCAGATCACCGTGGCCGAGTCGATCGGCGTCGGCGGGCGCGCGGACTACTACGACGGCTCCGGCGCGATGCGCGACATGGTGCAGAACCACCTGCTGCAGCTGCTCTGCCTGGTCGCGATGGAACCCCCGGCCCGGATCGACGGCGAGGGCGTGCGCGACGAGAAGCTCAAGGTGCTGCAGTCGCTGCGCCCGCTGGTCGGCCCGGACGTCGTGCGCGACACCGTCCGCGGCCAGTACACCGAGGGCCTGGTCGAGGGCACCGCGGTTCCCGGCTACAGCACCGAGCTGGCCGAGTCCCGCGCCGGGATGGCCAACGAGCGCACCCCGAGCGAGACCGAGACGTTCGTCGCGCTGCGTGCCGAGGTCGCGAACTGGCGCTGGGCCGGGGTGCCCTTCTACCTGCGCACCGGCAAGCGCCTGGCGCGGCACGCGTCCGAGATCGTCGTGCAGTTCAAGCCCGTCCCGCACTCGATCTTCCCGGCGTTCGGCGAGGAGATCCCGCCGAACCGCCTGGTCCTGCGCCTGCAGCCGGACGAGGGCGTGCGCCTGCACATGACGGCCAAGCAACCCGGGCCCGGCGGCATCCGTCCGCACCCGGCCGCGCTGGACCTGAGCTTCGCCCGCACGTTCGGCGACCGGCTCCCGGACGCCTACGAGCGCCTGCTGCTCGACGTCCTGCGCGGCAACCCGACCCTGTTCATGCGCCGCGACGAGATCGAGGCCGCGTGGCGCTGGGCCGAGCCGGTGCTCAACACCTGGTCCGAGACCGATCAGACGCCCCGCCCGTACGCCTCCGGCAGCAACGGCCCCGCCTCGGCCACCCGTCTCATCGAGCGCGACGGCCGGGCCTGGCACGAGGACTACTGAGCCGAGTTCGCCCGGCCCCGGCCCGGGTCGGGTCGGGTCGGGTCGGGTCGGGTCGGCCACCCTCCACGAGATTCCTTTCGTCAACCGTCTCGGTTCACGAAAGGAATCTCCCGGAAGGGGTCCCGGGGTGCCCCGGCCGGGATCAGTCCCTACAGCGCGTCGACGAGTACAGATGCGAGTCCGGGAAGTGCTGCGCGGCAAGCGCTTCCCCGACGATGATCACGGCGGTTCGCTCGATGCCGGACTCCCGGACGGCGTCCGGCATGGTGTCCAGCGTGCCGCGCAGCACGATCTCGTGGACACGGCTGGCGTGCGCGACGACCGCGGCCGGGCAGTCCGGTCCGTAGGCCGGGCGCAGCGCCTCGACCACCTCGGCGATCCGGTGCACGGCCAGGTGCAGCACCACCGTGCCGCCGGAGCGGCCGAGCTCGGCCAGGTTCTCGTGCTCGGGCATCGGGGTGGCCCGCGCGGCGATCCGGGTCAGGGTCACGGTCTGGGCGACGGTCGGGACGGTCAGCTCGCGCCCGAGCGCGGCGGCCGCGGCGGCGTAGGCCGGGACGCCGGGGCACACGTCGTACGGGACACCCTCGGCCTCGAGACGGCGGATCTGCTCGGCCATCGCGGAGAAGACCGACGGGTCGCCGGAGGCCAGCCGCGCGACGTCGAGGCCGTGCCGGTGCGCCCGCACCATCTCGACCACGATCTCGTCGAGTGTCATCAGGGCGGTGTCGATCGCCCGCGCATCCGGGGGGCAGATCTCCAGCATCTCCGGCGGGACCAGGCTGCCCGCGTAGAGACACACCGGCGAGGCCGCGATCAGGTCGCGGCCGCGCAGCGTGAGCAGGTCCACCGCGCCCGGCCCCGCCCCGATGAAATGCACCGTCACTGTTTCGCCCTCTCCACGTTCCAGATCGTCACCGGCATCGACGTGCGCCAGCCATGAAAGTGGCCCACCGGCTCGGCCCGGCTGACCTGCAACCGCACCAGGTGCCCGCCGTAGCGCTCGTGCGCGGCGGCCAGCACCGCCTCGGTCTGCACGGTGACCGCGTTCGCGACCAGGCGACCGCCGCCGGAGAGCGCGTCCCAGCAGGTCTCCAGGACGCCGTCCCCGGTCAGGCCGCCCCCGACGAACACGACGTCGGGTCGCGGCAGGTCGTGCAGGGCCTCCGGTGCCGTACCGGTGACCACCCGCAGTTCCGGTACGCCCAGGGACGCGGCGTTGGCCGTGATCCGCTCCGCCCGGTCCGGCCGCGACTCGAGCGTGATCGCCCGGCACGTCCGGTGCGCCCGCATCCATTCGATGCCGACGCTGCCCGCGCCGCCACCGACGTCCCAGAGCAGCTCGCCGGGCCGCGGCGCGAGGTGGGCCAGGGTCACCGCGCGCACCTCGCGCTTGGTGAGCTGCCCGTCGCTGTCGTAGGCATCGTCCGGCAGGCCCGGTGTCTCCCCCAGCAGGCGCGCCCCGGGATCGGCCACACAGTCCAGCGCGACGACGTTCAGGGCGTCGGACGTGGCGCTCCAGGTCCCGGCGGTGCCGGTCACGATCCGCTCGCCGGCCTCGCCGAGCCGTTCCAGCACGGTCATCGGGCTGCGGCCGAAGCCCTGCGCGGCAACCAGTTCCGCGATCTGAACCGGTGAGCCGGCGCCGGCGCTGAGCACCAGGACCCGGGCCCCCGGCGCGAGGGAACGGCGCAGGCGGGCGAGCGGGCGGCCCACGACGCTGACCAGCTCGACGTTCTCGACGGCCCAGCCGAGCCGGGCGCAGGCCAGGCTGACCGACGACGGATGCGGCAGCACCCGCAGCCGCTCCGCCCCGACGACACGAGCCAGGGTCGTACCTATCCCGAAGAACATCGGGTTGCCGCTGGCCAGCACGCAGATCCGCTGCCCGGCGAGCTCGTCGAGGATCCCGGGCAGGGCGGGCACCAGCGGCGACGGCCAGGCGCGGCGGGTCGCGGCGACCGAGGCGTCGAGCAGGTCGAGCTGGCGGGGCCCGCCGAGGACGATGTCGGCGGCGCGCAGGGCGTCGCGGGAGGGATCGGCCAGACCGGACCAGCCCTCCGCCCCGATCCCGACGACCGTGACCGGCTCATCCACCGGATGTGCTCTTGTCGATCACCCCGGCGCTGTCGAACGTCGCCACGTCGGCCAGCGCGCGGGCCGCGCCCTGCAGGATCGGCAGCGCCAGCAGCGCCCCGGTCCCCTCGCCGAGGCGCATCCCCATGTCCAGCAACGGGTCCAGCCCCAGGTGCGACGACGCGGTCGCGCTACCCGGCTCCGCCGACCGGTGCCCGGCCACGCAGTAGCCGACCACCTCCGGCGCGAACGCGGCCGCCACCAGCGCGGCCGCGCCGGCACTGACGCCGTCGAGCAGCACCGGGACCCGCAGCGCGGCGGCGCCGAGCACCAGCCCGGCGAGCCCGGCGTGCTCCAGGCCACCGACCGCGGCCAGCACGCCCAGCGGGTCGGCCGGGTCCGGACGGTGCAGTTCCAGCGCCCGGCGCACGACATCGGTCTTGCGCCGGTGCGTCTCGTCGTCGATGCCGGTACCGCGCCCGGTGACGGTGTCCGGGGCGGCGCCGGTGAACACGCTGATCAGCGCGGCGGCCGCGGTCGTGTTCGCGATGCCCATGTCGCCGGTGAGCAGGCAGCGGTTGCCGCCCGCGACCAGGTCCCGGGCCACCTCGATCCCGGCCTCGACGGCGGCGCGAACCTGCTCGCGGGTCATCGCCGGACCGGCCGTCATGTCCGCCGTGCCCGGGGCGACCTTGCGCGGCAACAGCCCCGGCACCGGGTCCAGTGTGCCCAGCACCCCGACGTCGACGACGCACACCTCGGCGCCGAACTGGCGGGCGAACGCGTTCACCACGGCGCCGCCGTCGAGGAAGTTGGCCACCATCTGCACGGTGACCTCCTGCGGCCACGGGGTGACACCCTGGGCGTGCACGCCGTGGTCGGCGGCGAACACCGCGACCGCGGCCGGCTCCGGGACCGGGGGCGGGCACGCCCCGGCGATCCCGGCCAGCGTCACCGCGACGTCCTCGACGCGCCCGAGCGACCCGCGCGGCTTGGTCATCCGGTCCAGTCGGCCCCGGGCGCCGGTGCGCGACGCCTCGTCGACGGGTCCGATCGCGGCGACGGTCTCGGCCAGCAGGTCCATCGGTTCCTTTCCCGGCAGCCCACGCTGCCCGTAACGCTCCTGGTGCACAGCCCAGCCCAGCGGACGGCGCCGCGCCCACCCGACCGTCGCGAGCTCCGGGGAGTCCGGGAACTCCGACACGTGCCCGACACAGAGATAGGCGACGACCTCGAGGTGCGCGGGCAGGTCGAGCAGCCCGCCGAGCTCGCGCAACCCGTCGTCGCCGAAGAAGCTCACCCAGCCGACGCCGAGCCCCTCGGCGCGCGCGGCCAGCCACAGGTTCTGCACAGCGAGCGCCGCGGAGTGGACGCCCATCTCGGGACGGCCGTGACGGCCCAGCGTGTGCCGCCCACCGCGGGTGGCGTCCGCCGTCACCACGACGTTGAGCGGGGTGTCCAGGATCGCCTCGATCTTGATCGATCGCAGCGCCCGGGCGCGGGCGGCCGGCAGCGACGCGGCGTAGGACTCCCGCTGCGCCGCAACGAGTGCGTGCACCCGCTCGCGGACCGCGCGGTCACGGACGACGACGAAGTCCCACGGCTGGGAGAACCCGACGCTCGGGGCGGCGTGCGCGGCGCCCAGGACCCGGGTGAGCACCTCGTCGTCGACGCGGGCATCGGGCAGGAACCCGGTGCGGACGTCGCGGCGGGCGTGCAGCACGTCGTAGAACCCGTCCAGCGGACCTGCGTCCACTCCGCACCCTCCTCCACGGATCCACGACTGCCAGATCCGCGCCGGACAGTGCACGTCAAGGACCGACGCTGACTCGACCACAGCCGATCACGGGGGGTCAACCGGCCGCGGGGTCGCGGCGGGGGAGGTCACACCGGCGCATACGCTTCCCGCGATGACTCCGGCGGTCCCGCCCGGACTGACCTAAGCGACGTCCCGTCCGGCGTCGGCCTGGTCGGGCGGTGGCAGGCTCCCGTACAGCCGCCAGCCGTACGCACTCGGCTCCCAGTGCAGGTACGGGCTCGGGTCCGGGTCGAGGCGGGTCAGGTTGTCCCACATCACCTCGTGTGCCCAGCCCATGTCGGCGGCAACCCGGCGGATGCCGTGCAGGATCCGGGTGGCTGCGTTGCGTGCCGTGGCGGCGTTGCCTGTCGTGGCGTCGTGCTGTGTCATGCGTCGATCGTGGCGAGATCGCGGTCCGACCGGAACGGGCAGGAACGACACCTTCCGGCAAGTTCCTGCCACGGGTCGTGGACCGGGCAGAATGCCGCCCGTGACCGGCCACGACGACCCGTACGGAACCGCCCCCCCCCGGGGGGCGGCCCACAGCGCGATGCTGGTCACCCCGCACCCGCTGCTCCCCCCCCCCGGGGCCGCGCGCGAGGCCGGCTTCGACGCCGTCGAGTTCTGGTGGCCGTTCGAGCACACGGTCCCGGCCGACGCCGCCGTCGAGGCGTTCGTCTCCGCGGTCGCCGACGCCGATGTCGCGCTGATCGGGCTGAACCTGCCGGCCGGGGACATGGCCGCCGGGGACCGGGGGCTGATCTCGCTTCCCGGGCGGGAGGCCGAGCTCGCCGACGGCCTGGCCATCGCCGCGAGCATCGGCGCCCGGCTCCGTGTGCACGGCTGCAACGCCCTGTACGGCAACCGGATCGAGGGTGTCGATCCCGCGCACCAGGACGAGGTCGCCCTCGCCAACCTGACCCGGATCGCCGAGACCCTGGCCGTGTTCGGCGCCTGCGTCTGGCTGGAGCCGCTCAGCGCCGTGCCCGCCTATCCCCTGCGCACCGCGGCGGACGCGCTCGCCGTCGCCGAGCGGGTCGCCGGGGCCGGGGCCCCCGAGCCGCTGCTGCTCGCGGATCTGTTCCACCTCACCGCGAACGGTGACGACGTCGCCGCCGTCCTGGACGCCCACACCCCGCGGATCGGGCACGTCCAGGTCGCCGACCACCCCGGCCGCGGCCGGCCCGGGACCGGACAGATCCCGTTCGCCGCCCACCTGGAGTCCCTGCGGCGCCACGACTACGACGGCTGGATCGCCGCCGAGTACACCCCCGACGGCGACACCGGGGCCAGCCTGACCTGGCTCCCGCCCGAGCACCGGTCCGAATAACCCCCGGAACCGGGCCGGCCGGGCTAGCGTCGGGACGTGCAGAACGACTCCCCCACAGCCGGTCTCGGCGACACTCCCAACGGCGGCCCGCTCGACGGCGTGCTCGTCGCCGACTTCTCCCGCGTCCTGGCCGGCCCGTACGCGACGATGATGCTCGCCGACCTCGGCGCCACCGTGATCAAGGTCGAGAGCCCGAACGGCGACGACACCCGCACCTGGCGCCCGCCCGTCCACGAGGACGTCGCGACGTACTACCTGTCGATCAACCGCAACAAGCGCTCGATCGTCCTGGACCTCGCCGACGCGGGCGACCGCGACGTCGCGCAACAGCTCGCCGCCCGGGCCGACGTGCTGATCGAGAACATGAAACCCGGTGGGATGACGAAGTTCGGCCTCGACCACGGGACCGTCTCCGCCGCCAACCCGGCGGTCGTCTACTGCTCGATCAGCGGCTTCGGCACCCGCGGCGGCGCGCACCTGCCCGGCTACGACCTGCTGGCCCAGGCCACCTCCGGGCTGATGAGCCTGACCGGTGACGCCGACGGCACGCCGTTCCGCGTCGGCGCCGCGATGTTCGACGTGCTCACCGGGCTGCACGCCGCGGTCGCGATCATCGCCGCGCTCCGCCACCGCGACGACACCGGACGGGGCCAGCTGCTGGAGACGAACCTGCTCTCCACCGCGATGTCCTGCCTGGTCAACCAGACCGAGGCGTTCGTCGCGGCCGGGGTCGTGCCGTCCCGGATGGGCAACGCGCACCCCAGCGTCTTCCCGTACGAGCCGATGCCGACCGCGGACGGCGAGCTGATCGTCATCGCGGCCAACGATGGGCAGTTCCGCAAGCTCTGCACCGTGCTCGGCGACCCGGCGATGGCCGAGGACCCGCGCTTCGCGACGATGGGAGGGCGGCTGGAGCACCGCGTCGAGATCCGCCAGCGGCTACTCGCCCGGCTGGGCACCCGGACCGCCCAGGAGTGGTTCGACGCGATCACCGCCGCCGGCGTCCCGTGCGGGCCGATCAACTCGATCAGCCAGGGCGTCGCGTTGGCCGAGGAGCTCGGCCTGGAGCCCGTCGTGCGGGCCGGCGACGACGCCGCGATCCCGACCGTGCGCAACCCCGTCGAGTACTCCGGGACGCCACCGACCTACCGGCGCTCACCCCCGAAACTCGGCGCCGACTCCGACGAGGTGCGGGCCTGGCTCGCGAGCTGACTCGATAACGGGTAGCGCCACTCTCCGTTTATAGATAGTCTGAGTATCCGCAACGAAGGGGTGGCCATGGCCGTCGAGCGCACGACCCACGACAAGACCGCAGGGGACGAGATCGTCGTGTTCCTGATCGGGATGCGAGTGAACAAGCCCTGGCGGGTCGACGCCTGGGGCCCGATGCTCACGGCGATGCCGAGGATGCTGCGCGAGCTGTCCCAGGATCCGGACTCCGGACTGCTCGGTTACCGGCTGACCTTCGGCACGGACGGCCCCCTGGTGATCCAGTACTGGCGCGACACCGAGTCGCTCTACAGCTACGCCTCGGACCCGGCGCGGGCGCACCGCCCGGCCTGGACGGCGTTCTTCCGGAAGGCGAAGAACGCGCCACGGGCGGTCGGCATCTGGCACGAGACCTTCCGGGTCGCGGCCGGCGAGAGCGTCTACGGCGACATGCCGCCGGCCGGGCTGGCCGCCGCGCTCGGCCGGCGTCCGGTGGGTGCCGGAGCGGAACGGGCACGTCAGCGGCTGGCGTCCTGACTTCGGCGGACCCGCCCCCGCCGCTACCTGACCGATGAGTTTCCCGGCCGGTGCCCGTCATAGGTGCAGAGACACACGCACCGCCTCGACACACACCGCATCCGAGCACCGGAGACATCATGAGCGCCATCACCTCGACCACCACGACCACCGCGACCACCGGCCGGGCCGCATCGGCCGCCCTGTGGGTCGGTCAGGTCCTGGTCGCCGCGACCCTGCTGTTCGCCAGCGTCCCCAAGGTGACCATGGACCCGATGGCGGTGGAGGGCTTCGCCCTGATCGGGTTCAGCGCGACCGGGACCTTGATCATCGGCCTGCTGGAGATCGCCGGCGCGATCGGCCTGCTGGTCCCGCGGCTGACCGGGCTGGCGGCCCTGTGCACCGTCGCGCTGATGATCGGCGCCGTCGCGTTCACGATCCCGACCATGGGCGCCGCGATGGCGGTCCTGCCCGCCGTCAACGGTGTGATCGCGGCCCTCGTCGCCTACGGCCGCCGCCACTCCACCGTCGAGCTGGCCACCTGGATCCGCTCCCGCACCTCCCCCTGACAGCACGGCCGCGCCACGGCTGACGTCGCACAGGAAACGGTGTCCTCG
>JAKDNL010000837.1 GCA_030451825.1 Pseudonocardia sp.
CGGGCGCTGCTGGGTCCGCCACTGGTGACCGACCGACTCGCCAACGAGCGCTTGTCCAACCCGTTGGCGCTGGGGGTGTTGGCGCCGGACTGCATCTCCTCCTCGGCCTATGGCACCGAGGAGATGCTCACCGAGCTGGTGCCGGTGTTCGGGCTGTTGGCGTTCACCCTGGTGCTGCCGATCACCGGGGTGTGCTGCTGATCCTGGTGCTGCTCATTCTCTCCTATCGCCAGGTCGTGTCGGTGTACACCGAGGCCGGCGGCTCCTATGTGGTGGCCCGGGAGAACTTCGGTCCCCGCACCGCGCAGATCGCCGCGGTGGCGCTCCTGATCGACTACGTGGTCACGGTGGCCGTGCAGACCTCGGCAGGCACGGTGGCCGTGGTCTCGGCACTACCCGCGCTGGGCCCGTACAGCCTGGAGATCACCGTCGGGGTGGTGGTGCTGCTGACTTTCGGTAACCTGCGCGGGTTGCGCGAGGCCGGCCGGGCGTTCGCCTTGCCCACCTACCTGTTCTCTGCCGCGATCGCGGCGGTGATCGTGACCGGGCTGGTGCGTGAAGTGCTCGGATCGCTCCCGGTCTATGACCCATCCGAGCTCCCCGGCACCGTCCCGGTGGCCCACCAGTCCGGGTTGGCGATGGCGGTGGTCGTGTTGACCGTGCTGCGCTCGTTCGCCAACGGCGGGTCGTCGCTGACCGGGTTGGAAGCCATCTCCAACGGGGTCGGCGCCTTTCATCCCCCGCGGGGCGCCAACGCCCGGCGGGTGCTGGTCGCGATGGCGGCCACGTTGGGGTTCCTGGTGGCCGGGGTGTCCTGGCTGGCCCACCTGCCCCACGCCACCCCGTATCAGAGCGGCTATCCCTCGGTCATCTCACAGGAGGCCCGGGCGGTATTCGGGTCCGGCCTGGCCGGGCAGGTCCTCTTCGGAGTCGTCAAGGCCGTCTCCGCGCTGATCCTGTTCACCGGGGCCAATACCAGCTTCAACGTGTTCCCGTATCTGGCCAGCTTCGTGGCCGGCGACTCGTTCCTGCCCCGCCAGCTGACCAAACGCGGACACCGGCTGGCGTTCTCCAACGGCACATCGTGCTCGCCGCGGTCGCCGTGGCGCTGCTGCTGGTCACCGGGGGAACGGTCAACGCGCTGGTCCCGTTCTACGCGATCGGGGTGTTCACCGGGTTCACCATGGCCGGTCTCGGCATGGCCAAGTACCACCACACCCACCGGGAGCAGCACTGGCGACCCAAACTGGCCATCAACGCCACCGCCGGGGTGATGGCCGCGATCGTGGTCTCCATCTTCGCGGTGGTCAAGTTCACCGAAGGTGCCTGGCTGGTGGTGATGTTGTTCCCGCTCCTGGTGGCGGCCCTGATCCGGCTCAACCGCGAGTACCGGCGTGAAGTAGCCGCGCTCGGCGCGCTCGCCCCGCGCCTGAGCACCGAACCCACCCGGTCCCGCCACCTCGTGCTGGTCTTCGTCGACGCGGTCGACCTGTCCACCCTGCGTGCCCTGCGCTACGCTCGCGGCCTGCGCCCGAGTGACGTGCGCGCCGTGCACTTCGTCCTCGGCCAGACCCGCGCCGAGCGTCTGGCCCGACGGTGGGACCGCCTGCACACCGGATCGGTCACCCTCGAACTGATCGAATGCCGCGACCGCCGCCTCGGCCGCGCCACCCTCAAGCTCATCGGCCGCGAGATCGCCGACCAGCACAGCGAAGTCACCGTGCTGCTGCCCCGCCGGGTCTACCCCCCGCTGGCGCGACGGCTGCTCCGCGACCGTACGGCCGACCACATCGCCCAACAGGTCAGCCGGATCCCCAACGCGGTGGCCACCATTGTCCCCTTCGACGTGCGACCCGTTCTGGCCCGCCACACCGCGATCCCCTCCGACCGGACCGGACCGGACCAGGCCGCCGCGGTCGATTCCGACGTCCCCGGCCCCGCCTCGCGGAAGCGGGCCGCTATGGCGGGCGGTGAACCGACATCCGACCCCATCGGCCCCGTCACCCCCATCGACCGGCTCACCGGACGTGGTGGAATCGTCACCGTCGTCGGCCGCGTGCACGCGCTCGACCTGACCTCGGATTCCGGTGGCGGCGACGTGCTGGTCTGCGACATCGTCGATGACACCGGCCACGTGCGCGCCTACTTCTACCGCCGCCATTCGCTGCCCGGGGTCCACCCCGAAGCGCACCTGCGCGTCCGCGGCCGCCTCACCCCCGCTACCCCACCGAACTCGCCTTCACCGCC
>JAKDNL010000838.1 GCA_030451825.1 Pseudonocardia sp.
CCGATACTCGCTACGCAAGCTCCGCTCGGCGCCGATACTCGCTACGCAAGCTCCGCTCGGCGGGCCGTGAGGACGCAGTCCCCGCACGTTCCCCCGCCGGGCACCCGGTAGTAGAGACAGCAGGATCGTCGGCGGAACCCCCATTCGGTGTCCGCGACGTCGGGCTCGAGCCGCAGGAGCCGCCCGGTCCCGGACAGCGACGGGTGCTCCAGCAACGCTCCCAGCACACCCAGCAGGGCAGGCCGCGATCCCGGCCGGGCCGTGTCGAGCACCCGCGCCGAGCCGGCCAGCGCGGACGCGACGTTGCCGTGGAGCACGTGCCCGGACACCGCGACCAGCCCGCGCACGGTCCCGGCCAGCGGTACGAGCAGGGCGTCCACCAGCTCGTCGCCGAGGACGGCGGCGGCACCGCGGGGGTCCTCGAGCGGGTCCGGGACCACGCTCCCGCCGGAACCGGACAGACCGGGCGCCCACGGGTCGTCGCCGTCGGGGAGACGGCAGAGTCCCGCAAGATCGGGGAGCACCCCGTGCAGCACCACCGCGGCCAGCGGCGCGGAGACCAGCCGCGCGACCAGGCCCTGGAACGCGATCGAGGCCGCCACCCGCTCGTCCGAGCCGAGGCTGTCCCGGACCCGGGCGATCCGGTCGACGAGCGGGCCGGGATCGGCGAGCAGCCGGGAGAACGGCACCGGGTTCTTAGAACTCCTGGCCAGGACCGGGAGTTCGAAGAACGGCCCGATCCTCGCCACGTCGTCCAGCGCCCCGGTGACGTCGCAGGGCACACCGGACCGAGGCCGGGACCCGGCGGCGGGTGACGGGACGGGCGGCCGGGCGGTGCCCGGCCCGGAGTCGGATGACCCGGAGTCGGACGACTCAGGGTCGGACGGCTCGGAGTCGGACGGCTCGGAGTCGGACGGCTCGGTGGTGGGTCGGGCGCTCACACCGTGCAGTGTCGCCGGACCAGGCCGGATGCGCCGACCCGGCGGGCCGTGACCGGTCACCCACCGTGTCCGGCCGGCCCCCGTTGCCGCCCGCCGACATCCAGGTCACCCGCCGATCACCGTCCGGACACGATCACGCAACCTGGATCTGATGGGGTGGGGCGCGCTCCACATCACACCCTCCGTGGCGATCATCGGTGGCGCAGGTGGCCGACTGCGTGCGACCCTTCCACCTCCCAGACCGCACTCGCCGGGGTGTGCGGTCGAACCGTGCCATGGATAAGGCCGGGTCCGACCAGTGCCCGGCCGCTAGTCGTGCCCGGAAGAACTTTCCGGGTTCGACCCTTTCCACGGCACGGCGCACCCGAACGGCGCGAACAGGACGACCCTTCCGGAGCATCGTTGTAGTCTGAACAATCCGTTCGGACCAGCGAGGCCCGAGTCGTCCCGAGCAAGTGTCGGGGTGCACCGAGACGACAGGAGGAGCAGTTGGCCGCTATCAGTGACCACACGCGCCGCCCCGCGCCCGGTGGTCTGTATGCCACCGACCACGAGCACGACGCCTGCGGTGTCGCCATGCTGGCCGACATGCAGGGCCGTCGCGACCACGCGACCGTGCAGAAGGCCATCACGGCCCTGCTCCGGCTGGAGCACCGTGGCGCGCGCGGTTCGGAGCCCAACACCGGCGACGGCGCCGGGATCCTGATCCAGGTCCCGGACGCGTTCTACCGGGAGGTCGCGGAGTTCGAGCTCCCCGAGGCGGGCGCCTACGCGGTCGGCACGGCGTTCCTCCCGGCCGGCCCGGGGCAGGCCGACGAGGCCGTCGCCGCGATCGACGCGCTGGCCGCGGAGGAGAATCTGCGGGTACTGGGCTGGCGCGAGCTGCCCACCGACCCGGAGACCGCCGACCTGGGCCCGTCCGCCCTGGCCGCGATGCCGGTGTTCCGGCAGCTGTTCGTGGCCGGCGTCGAGAGCAGCGACGGCGGAACGGGCGTCGGCGCAGCCTCGCCCACCGGCCTGGACCTGGAGCGCCGCACGTTCTGCCTGCGCAAGCGCGCCGAGCACGCCACGGGCGCCTACTTCGCGAGCCTGTCCCCGCGGACCGTCGTCTACAAGGGCATGCTCACCGAGCCGCAGCTGCCGGTGTTCTACCCGGACCTCACCGACGGGCGCGTGACCTCGGCACTGGCCATCGTGCACTCCCGGTTCTCCACGAACACGTTCCCGGCCTGGCCGCTGGCCCATCCGTACCGCTACGTCGCGCACAACGGTGAGATCAACACCCTGCGCGGCAACCGCAACT
>JAKDNL010000210.1 GCA_030451825.1 Pseudonocardia sp.
AGGACCACACCGCCGGGCAGGACGAGGCGCTGCTCGACATCTACCGCAAGCTGCGCCCCGGCGAGCCGCCGACCCGCGAGTCGGCGCAGGCCCTGCTGGAGAACCTGTTCTTCAAGGACAAGCGCTACGACATGGCCAAGGTCGGGCGCTACAAGGCCAACAAGAAGCTCGGCGTCGGCGTCGAGCCGTCGGTCGGCACACTGACCGAGGACGACGTCGCGACCACCATCGAGTACCTGGTCCGGCTGCACGCCGGCGACACCTCGATGGTCGTGAACGGGGACACCGAGATCCCGGTCGAGACCGACGACATCGACCACTTCGGCAACCGCCGCCTGCGCACGGTCGGTGAGCTGATCCAGAACCAGGTGCGGGTCGGCCTGTCCCGCACCGAGCGCGTCGTCCGCGAGCGGATGACGACGCAGGACGTCGAGGCGATCACGCCGCAGACCCTGATCAACACCCGGCCGATCACGGCCGCGATCCGGGAGTTCTTCGGTACCTCGCAGCTGTCGCAGTTCATGGACCAGCACAACCCGCTGGCCGGGCTGACGCACAAGCGCCGCCTGTCCGCGCTGGGCCCGGGCGGTCTGTCCCGGGAGCGCGCGGGCATGGAGGTCCGCGACGTGCACCCGTCGCACTACGGCCGGATGTGCCCGATCGAGACCCCGGAGGGCCCGAACATCGGCCTGATCGGGTCGCTGTCGAGCTTCGCGCGGGTCAACCCGTTCGGCTTCATCGAGACGCCGTACCGCAAGGTCGTCGACGGCATCGTCACCACGCAGATCGACTACCTGACCGCCGACGAGGAGGACCGCTTCGTCGTCGCGCAGGCCAACGCGCTGCTGAACTCCGACGGCTCCTTCGTGGACGACCGCGTCCTCGTCCGCCGCAAGGAGGAGGTCGACCTCATCGCGCCGACCGGCGTCGAGTACATCGACGTCTCGCCGCGCCAGATGGTGTCGGTCGCGACCGCGCTGATCCCGTTCCTCGAGCACGACGACGCGAACCGCGCCCTGATGGGCGCGAACATGCAGCGTCAGTCCGTCCCGCTGCTGCGCAGCGAGTCGCCGCTGGTCGGTACGGGCATGGAGCTGCGCGCCGCGGTCGACGCCGGGGACGTGGTGGTGGCCGAGAAGGCCGGCCTGGTCGAGGAGCTGTGCGCCGACTACATCACCGTGATGGACGACGAGGGCCTGCGTCAGACCTACCGTCTGAACAAGTTCCGCCGCTCCAACCAGGGCACCTGCAACAACCAGAAGCCGATCGTCGACGAGGGTGTGCGGGTCGAGGTGGGCCAGGTGCTCGCCGACGGCCCGTGCACCGAGAGCGGCGAGATGGCCCTGGGCAAGAACCTGCTCGTGGCGATCATGCCGTGGGAGGGCCACAACTACGAGGACGCGATCATCCTCTCGCAGCGCCTGGTGCAGGACGACGTGCTGACGTCGATCCACATCGAGGAGCACGAGGTGGACGCCCGGGACACCAAGCTCGGCGCCGAGGAGATCACCCGGGACATCCCGAACGTCTCCGAGGACGTGCTGGCCGACCTGGACGAGCGCGGCATCATCCGGATCGGCGCCGAGGTCCAGCCGGGCGACATCCTGGTCGGCAAGGTGACGCCGAAGGGCGAGACCGAGCTGACCCCGGAGGAGCGGCTGCTGCGCGCGATCTTCGGTGAGAAGGCGCGCGAGGTCCGTGACACCTCGCTCAAGGTCCCGCACGGTGAGAACGGCAAGGTCATCGGCATCCGGGTCTTCTCTCGCGACGACGAGGACGAGCTGTCGCCGGGCGTGAACGAGCTGGTCCGGGTGTACGTGGCCCAGAAGCGCAAGATCTCCGACGGCGACAAGCTCGCCGGCCGGCACGGCAACAAGGGCGTCATCGGCAAGATCCTCCCCCAGGAGGACATGCCGTTCATGGAGGACGGCACGCCGGTCGACATCATCCTGAACACCCACGGCGTGCCGCGGCGGATGAACATCGGTCAGGTCCTGGAGACCCACCTCGGGTGGATCGCCAAGTCCGGCTGGGAGATCGAGCCGAATCAGGATGGCACGGCGCCGGAGTGGGCGTCGAAGATGCCCGACGAGCTCTACTCGGTGCCCGGCGACACGAAGACCGCCACCCCGGTCTTCGACGGTGCCCGCGAGAACGAGATCACCGGTCTGCTCTCCTCCACCCGGCCGAACCGGGACGGCGAGCGGATGGTCGGCTCGGACGGCAAGGCGAACCTGCTCGACGGACGTTCCGGTGAGCCGTACCCGTTCCCGGTCGCGGTCGGCTACATGTACATCCTGAAGCTGGCCCACCTGGTGGACGACAAGATCCACGCCCGCTCCACCGGCCCGTACTCGATGATCACGCAGCAGCCGCTGGGTGGTAAGGCGCAGTTCGGTGGCCAGCGCTTCGGTGAGATGGAGTGCTGGGCGATGCAGGCCTACGGTGCGGCCTACACGCTGCAGGAACTGCTGACCATCAAGTCCGACGACGTCGTGGGCCGGGTCAAGGTCTACGAGGCGATCGTCAAGGGCGAGAACATCCCCGAGCCCGGGATCCCCGAGTCGTTCAAGGTGCTGCTGAAGGAGCTTCAGTCGCTGTGCCTGAACGTCGAGGTGCTCTCCAGCGACGGGGCGGCGATCGAGATGCGCGACTCGGACGACGAGGACCTCGAGCGTGCCGCGGCGAACCTGGGCATCAACCTGTCCAGCCGCCCCGGTTCGGAGTCGATGACCGTCGACGACGTCGTCAACTGACTCAAGCGTCCGTAGCCGAAAGCCTTTAGAGGAACAGAGGACATACGTGCTCGACGTCAACTTCTTCGACGAACTGCGTATCGGCCTGGCCACCGCCGAGGGAATCCGCCAGTGGTCGCACGGCGAGGTCAAGAAGCCCGAGACCATCAACTACCGCACCCTGAAGCCGGAGAAGGACGGGCTCTTCTGCGAGAAGATCTTCGGTCCGACCCGGGACTGGGAGTGCTACTGCGGCAAGTACAAGCGGGTCCGGTTCAAGGGCATCATCTGCGAGCGCTGCGGCGTGGAGGTCACGCGCGCCAAGGTGCGTCGTGAGCGCATGGGCCACATCGAGCTGGCCGCCCCGGTCACGCACATCTGGTACTTCAAGGGTGTGCCGAGCCGGCTGGGCTACCTGCTCGACCTGGCGCCGAAGGATCTCGAGAAGATCATCTACTTCGCCGCGTACGTGATCACCTCGGTGAACACCGAGCTGCGTCACAACGACATGTCCACGCTCGAGAACGAGATGAGCGTGGAGCGCAAGCGGGTCGAGCAGACCCGTGACAGCGACCTGGAGGCCCGGGCCCAGAAGCTCGAGGCCGACATCGCCGAGCTCGAGGCCGAGGGTGCCAAGGGCGACGTCCGGCGCAAGGTCAAGGACGGCGGCGAGCGGGAGATGCGCCAGCTCCGCGACCGTGCCCAGCGCGAGCTGGACCGGCTCGAGGAGATCTGGACGACGTTCAGCAAGCTCGACGTCCAGCAGCTGATCGCGGACGAGAGCATCTACCGCGAGCTCTACGACCGCTACGGCGACTACTTCACCGGTGCCATGGGCGCCGAGGCGATCCAGACATTGCTGGCGAACTTCGACATCCCGGCCGAGGCCGAGAGGCTGCGCGAGGTCATCCGCAGCGGCAAGGGCCAGAAGAAGCTGCGCGCGCTCAAGCGGCTCAAGGTCGTCGCGGCGTTCCAGACCACGGGCAACTCGCCCATGGGCATGGTCCTCGACTGCGTCCCGGTCATCCCGCCGGACCTGCGCCCGATGGTGCAGCTCGACGGTGGTCGCTTCGCCACGTCGGACCTGAACGACCTGTACCGCCGCGTGATCAACCGCAACAACCGCCTCAAGCGACTGATCGACCTCGGCGCGCCCGAGATCATCGTCAACAACGAGAAGCGGATGCTGCAGGAGGCCGTCGACGCACTGTTCGACAACGGCCGCCGCGGGCGCCCGGTGACGGGCCCGGGCAACCGGCCGCTCAAGTCGCTGTCCGACCTGCTCAAGGGCAAGCAGGGCCGGTTCCGCCAGAACCTGCTCGGCAAGCGCGTCGACTACTCCGGCCGCAGCGTCATCGTCGTCGGCCCGCAGCTCAAGCTGCACCAGTGCGGTCTGCCGAAGCAGATGGCCCTCGAGCTGTTCAAGCCGTTCGTGATGAAGCGCCTGGTGGACCTCAACCACGCGCAGAACATCAAGTCGGCCAAGCGGATGGTCGAGCGCGGCCGCTCGCAGGTGTGGGACGTGCTCGAAGAGGTCATCTCCGAGCACCCGGTGCTGCTCAACCGCGCGCCGACGCTGCACCGTCTGGGCATCCAGGCGTTCGAGCCACAGCTGGTGGAGGGCAAGGCCATCCAGCTGCACCCGCTGGTCTGCGAGGCGTTCAACGCGGACTTCGACGGTGACCAGATGGCGGTGCACCTGCCGCTGTCGGCCGAGGCCCAGTCCGAGGCCCGGGTGCTGATGCTCTCCAGCAACAACATCCTCTCGCCGGCGTCCGGCCGTCCGCTGGCCATGCCGCGTCTGGACATGGTCACGGGTCTGTTCCACCTGACCCGGCTCCGCGAGGAGGCCGTCGGGGCGGGGGCCTACTACGGCTCCTCGGCCGAGGCGATCATGGCCTACGACCGCAAGGTGCTGCACCTGCAGGCACCGATCAAGATCCGGCTGCCCGGGGTCACCCCGACGGCCGGGGCCGAGATCGGCGACGACGGGATCTGGCGGGCGGAGACCACGCTCGGCCGGGTCATGTTCAACGAGCTGCTGCCGTCGGACTACCCGTTCATCAACGAGCCGCTGCCGAAGAAGCGCCAGGCCGCGATCATCAACGACCTGGCCGAGCGGTACTCGATGACCGAGGTCGCGCAGGTGCTGGACCGTCTCAAGGACGCCGGCTTCTACTGGGCCACGCGGTCCGGCGTGACGCTGGCGATCGATGACGTCGTCGTCCCGCCGAACAAGCAGGAGATCCTGGACGGCTACGAGGCCAAGGCCGACCAGATCAACAAGCGCTACCAGCGCGGCGCCCTGTCGCACCAGGAGCGCAACGACGAGATGGTCAAGATCTGGACGCAGGCCTCGGAAGAGGTCGCGCGTGCGATGGAGGCCAACTTCCCGGCCGACAACCCGATCCCGACGATCGTGCAGTCCGGCGCGGCCGGCAACATGGCCCAGGTCCGCCAGCTGGCGGGCATGAAGGGCCTGGTCGCGAACCCCAAGGGCGAGTACATCCCGCGTCCGATCAAGTCGAACTTCCGCGAGGGCCTGTCCGTGCTGGAGTACTTCATCTCCACGCACGGCACCCGGAAGGGTCTGGCGGACACCGCGCTGCGGACCGCCGACTCGGGGTACCTGACCCGTCGACTGGTCGACGTGTCGCAGGACGTCATCGTCCGCGAGGTCGACTGCGGCACCGAGCGTGCGGTCTCCATGCTGGTGACCGAGGAGACGGCGGATGGCCGTCTCATCCCGCACCGTTACCTGCGGACCTCGGTCTACGCGCGGACCTCGGCCGAGGACGTCACGGGTCCGGACGGCGAGCTCATCGTCGCCCGTGGCGGCGACCTCGGTGACCCGGCGCTGGACGCGCTGGTCGCGGCCGGCATCCGGCAGATCCGCGTGCGCAGCGCGCTGACCTGCGCCTCGGCCACCGGCATCTGCGGTCGTTGCTACGGCCGCTCGATGGCCACCGGTCAGCTGGTGGACGTCGGCGAGGCGGTCGGCATCGTCGCGGCGCAGTCCATCGGTGAGCCCGGCACGCAGCTGACGATGCGTACGTTCCACGTCGGCGGTGTGGCCGGTGACGACATCACGACCGGTCTTCCGCGTGTCACCGAGCTCTTCGAGGCCCGGGTCCCGCGCGGTAAGGCGCCGATCGCCGACGTCGACGGCCGGATCCGGATCGAGGACGGCGACCGCTTCTGGAAGATCACGCTGATCCCGGACGACGGCAGCGAGGAGATCGTCTACGAGAAGCTGTCGAAGCGGCAGTGGCTCGGGATGACCTCGGTCGACGGTGCGGAGCGGCCGCTGGCCGACGGTGACCACGTCACGGTGGGCCAGTTGCTCCTCGAGGGCACGGCCGACCCGCACGAGGTGCTGCGCGTGATGGGCCCGCGCGAGGTGCAGCTGCACCTCACGCGCGAGGTGCAGAAGGTGTACCGCACGCAGAGCGTGGACATCCACGACAAGCACATCGAGGTGATCGTCCGGCAGATGCTGCGCCGGGTCACGATCATCGACTCGGGCGCGACCGAGTTCCTGCCCGGCGCACTGGCCGAGCGGGGCGAGTTCGAGTCCGAGAACCGCCGGGTCGTCTCGGAGGGCAACGAGCCGGCCTCCGGCCGTCCGGTGCTCATGGGGATCACGAAGGCCTCGCTGGCGACGGAGTCGTGGCTGTCCGCGGCCTCGTTCCAGGAGACCACCCGGATCCTCACCGATGCCGCGATCAACGGAAAGCGCGACAAGCTCGTCGGGCTCAAGGAGAACGTGATCATCGGTAAGCTGATCCCGGCCGGTACCGGCATCAACCGGTACCGCAACATCCAGGTTCAGCCCACGGAGGAGGCCCGCGCGGCCGCCTATGCGCTGCCGAGCTACGACGACGGCTACTACAGCCCCGACGTGTTCGGCACCGGCACCGGTGCCGCGGTGCCGCTGGACGACTACGACTTCGGGCGCGACTACCGCTAGGTAGGCCACTCCCCGCCGGCGACGGTCGCCGGGGAGCCCCGGAGGTCCCGAGAACGGGGCCGGACACCACTCTCCCGTGGTGGTGTCCGGCCCCGTTTCGCATTCCCGGCGGAGATGGACGAGGGCTCCTCTCGTGCAGCGGGGCTGGACGAAAGCTCCGCTCGCGCGTCCGGGCGGGCGGGCGCACTCTGCGCGGCGAGGTGGACGAAAGCTCCGTTCGTGCGTCGCTGGTGGACGAGAGCTCCGCTCGTGTCGGTGGCGCGACGTCCAGTGCAGGCGGTGCGGGGACGCAAGGACCGCAGGGAGCGTGCGGCGTGCGCATTCGGAATGAGCCTCGTGCAGGCGGGCCAGGACGCTCGCCCGCCGGGTCCTGAGATGGGACGGGAGGCTGCGCAGCACCGGTACACCGGCGGCGACCAGGGCGTTGTGCCGCTCGATCGTCCGCTCGTGATCCTGCGGGGAGAGGTGGAACTCGCGCGAGTCGATCTCCCACGCCAATCCGACGTCGGCGAACCAGATGTCGACGCAGGCCAGGAACTCCCCGTCCGGTCGGTAGAGCCAGGCATTGCGCATCGGCTCCGGCCAGTTCACGCCCCGCAGCAGGTCGGCCACGGCGGCCTCGGCCGCGGAACGCGCGCCATCCGAGATCTCGGCGAGCACCTGTCGCGTCACGGCGCTTCCGCGCTGCGACCCGGCGGCGAGCTCCACGGAGAGGGCGGCGACGTCGCACCGCCCGGACTGGACGGCCTCGGCCAGCGTGGCCCGCACCTGATCGCGAGGGCGCAACCGGCGGCAGGCATCGAGGACGGCGCGCGCGGGCGGGGCGAGCGGCCACCGCCCGGCAACTGCGCACGGTAGCCGCTCGGTCCGCTCCAGAAGGCTCATCCCGTGACCGGAGCGACGTGACGTCGTCGGGACGAGCAGGTGCACCGGCCCGGACGGATGCGGCATCCGGTTCATGCCGTGCAACTCCAGCGCGTCCAGGCCGGTGATCAACGCACCGCCTCCCGCGTGCAGCAGTGCGGCGCGCCGGTGGTCGGCCCGCGTCGGCGGCGCGTTGTTCAACTTGACGACCGAGGGCATCAACGACATCCACGGTCCGCCGGAGCGACACCTGCTCGCGATGGTGCTCCGGGGAACCCCGAGGGCCATCAGGGTGGACACGGTGACCACGGTGGAACCGCACAGGGTGGCGTACTCATCGGCAGCCAAGGAACGGGACATACCAGTAGCGTGCGCCCCCTGCGCCGCCCCGCCGGGACCATCGCGAATCCTGTGGATACACATGCCACGTTGTGGACAACTTCCCGTACCGCCCCTACGCCACGCCCATCCACTGAGCGAGAGCTGCTCTCGTACATCCCAGTTGGACGAGAGCAGCTCTCACTCAGCGATAGCCCCAGGCCCCAGCGCAGCGGGAGGGGGAGTCAGTGGGTGCAGTCGGTGCGGAGGGCGGTGCCGAGCTCGGTGAGGGCGTCGTCGGCGTCGCGAAGGGTCCCGGCGAGCACCGGGAACGCGTGCCACATGCCCTCGGCGCGGCGGTAGGTGACCGGGACACCGGCGGTGCGGGCGCGTTCGACGAGCCGGTCGGCGTCGTCGAGCAGGACCTCACCGGCCCCGGCGACGACGTGCAGCGGAGGTAGCCCGGTCAGGTCGGCGTCGAGGGGGCGCAGGTCCGCCGGGTCGGTCGTGCCGCGGTAGTCGCGGGCGGCGTCGGGCAGCCAGCCGGGATCGAGCATGGCGTCGGTGGCGGCGTTGCGGGCCAGCACGGGGGAGGCGCAGTCGAGGTCGAGCCAGGGCGAGATCAGCCCGACCGAGCCGGGCAGGTCCTCGCCGTTGTCGCGCAGGCGCAGCAGCACCGACATCGCGAGCCCGCCGCCGGCGGAGTCGCCGGCGATCGCGATCCGGCGGGCCGGGTGTCCGGCGATGCGCAGGGCGCGGAACGCGGTCAGGGCGTCCTCGACCGCGGCCGGATGCGGATGCTCGGGCGCGAGCCGGTAGTGCGGCGCGTGCACCGGGGTGCCGGCGGCGCGGCTGAGCCCCACCAGCAGCGCGCGGTGCGAGGCGGGGGAGCCGACGACGTAGCCTCCGCCGTGCAGGTACAGCACCCGGTGCGGGGACGTGACCGGGCCGGCCGCGGACACGGCCTCGGTGGGTACCCCGCCCAGGGACCCGGTGGCCCGGCGGGTCCCACGGGGGAGCGGCAGCACCGCGCCGGTCAGGTCGAGCAACCGGCGACGCACCGGCACCGGCAGTGCCGGGGACAGCAGCGGGGCGACGACGGCGCTGGTCAGGAGCCGGTTGACGGCGAGCGGTAGGAGCACATCGGACGATAACCCCCGACGCCCCGGCTGCCGTCCGGACACCGCCGCCGACGTGCGGGAATGGACGACGAGCGGTGAGCGTTGTGCGACGAGCGGGTGAGTCGCCTTGCCTGTCCGGGCGGGGTCGGGCACTCTCTCGGGCACGGCGTCGTGCCCTGCCGGACCCGCTTTGCCCCCCGTCGAGCGGGCCGAGTACGCTGATGTCTTGCGCTCGACCTCGGTCGGGCCACTCCGTGTGCCCCGCAGCGCCCGGGCCCGTGAGGTGTCGAGAACGATGCCGGCCGGGTGGGCTGCAGCGGGCCGCGGACGCTCCGTCCGTTCCCGCGAGGTTCTGGCCTCCGTGGGTTCCTGGAGCGACACGCCCGACCTCGGGTATCGGGATGGCGGCTCCGGTCGTCACCCGCGCCCCGGCACCATCCACGACAGCGAAGACAGCAACACAGTCGAGCACGCCGACGGGAAGAAGTAGACGGTTCATGCCCACGATCCAGCAGCTGGTCCGTAAGGGCCGCGAGGACAAGGTCACCAAGACCAAGACCGCCGCCCTCAAGGGCAGCCCCCAGCGCCGCGGGGTCTGCACGCGCGTCTACACGACGACGCCGAAGAAGCCGAACTCGGCACTGCGGAAGGTCGCCCGCGTCAAGCTGAGCAGCGGAATCGAGGTCACCGCCTACATCCCGGGTGAGGGCCACAACCTGCAGGAGCACTCCATCGTGCTGGTCCGCGGTGGCCGCGTGAAGGACCTGCCCGGTGTGCGCTACAAGGTGATCCGCGGCTCGCTGGACACCCAGGGCGTGAAGAACCGCAAGCAGTCCCGCAGCCGCTACGGCGCGAAGAAGGAGAAGAGCTGATGCCCCGTAAGGGTCCCGCTCCGAAGCGTCCGCTGGTCTCCGACCCGGTCTACGGCTCGCCGCTGGTCACTCAGCTGGTGAACAAGGTGCTCCAGGACGGCAAGCGCTCGCTCGCCGAGCGGATCGTCTACGCCGCGCTCGAGGGCACCCGGGACAAGACCGGCACTGATCCCGTGGTCACGCTCAAGCGCGCACTGGACAACGTCAAGCCGGCCCTCGAGGTCCGCAGCCGCCGTGTCGGTGGCGCGACCTACCAGGTTCCGGTCGAGGTCCGCACCGTCCGTCAGACCACCCTCGGTCTGCGCTGGCTCGTGACCTACTCCGGGCAGCGCCGGGAGAAGACCATGGTCGAGCGCCTGATGAACGAGCTGCTCGACGCCAGCAACGGCCTCGGCGCCAGTGTCAAGCGACGCGAGGACATCCACAAGATGGCGGAGTCGAACCGCGCCTTCGCCCACTACCGCTGGTGACGGACCAGAAGTCCGCGCCAATCGCGAGGGAGATCTGAGACCGTGGCACCACGGGATGTGCTGACGGACCTGACGAAGGTCCGCAACATCGGCATCATGGCGCACATCGATGCCGGCAAGACCACCACCA
>JAKDNL010000839.1 GCA_030451825.1 Pseudonocardia sp.
TTCGTTCCGCAAGCTGCTCTCAGTACAGATGCTTCGTTCCGCAAGCTGCTCTCAGTACAGATGCTTCGTTCCGCAAGCTGCTCTCAGTACAGATGCTTCGTTCCGCAAGCTGCTCTCAGTACAGATGCTTCGTTCCGCAAGCTGCTCTCAGACCGAGCCGTGCCGCAGGCCGACGTAGTTCTCGGCGAGGCTGGTGGCGGCCGCGCGCGAGGTGGCGGTGTAGCGCAGCTGCGAGAGCTGCAGGGCCCGGCCGAACGCGTCACCGTTCGGGTCGGAGTCGTCGAAGCGGTGCATCATCGAGGTCATCCACCAGGAGAAGTGCTCGGCCCGCCAGACCCGGCGCAGGCACGTCGGGGAGTACTCGTCCAGGCCGGTCTCGCTCCCGGAGGAGAAGAACGACGCGAGTGCCTCGGCCAGCACCCGGACGTCGGCGATCGCGAGGTTCATGCCCTTGGCGCCGGTCGGCGGCACGATGTGCGCGGCGTCGCCGGCCAGGAACAGCCGTCGGTGGCGCATCGGCTCGGCGACCATGCTGCGCATCCCGGTGACCGAGGGCTCCTCCAGGAACTCGCCGGTGTTCATCGTGAAGCCCTCGCAGGCCAGGCGGGTGTCCAGCTCGTCCCAGATCCGCGCCGGCGACCAGTCCCCGGCGTTGCAGTCCGCGGGGACCTGCAGATAGAGACGGGTGACCTCGGGGCTGCGCATGGAGTAGAGCGCGAACCCGCGGTCGTGGTTGGAGTAGACCAGCTCGTCCTGGGTGGGTGCGGCCCTGGCCAGGACGCCGAGCCAGCCGAACGGGTAGATCCGCTCCGCGATCCGGCGTGTGCCCTCGGGGAACGCGTCCCGGCAGACGCCGTGGAAGCCGTCGCAACCGGCGACCACGTCGCAGCGCAACGTCCGGGGGCTGCCGTCGGCGGCGGTGTAGGTGATCGACGGGGCGTCGGTGGCGATGTCGTGCACCGCGACGTCGGAGACCTCGAACTCCAGCGCCCCTCCACCACCACTGCCGTCGACGCGGTCGGCGATCAGATCCTTCACGACCTCCTGCTGGCCGTAGACGACGATCCCGCGACCGACCAGGTCGGCGAAGTCGATCCGGTGATCGGTCTGCGGGGCGGCGGTGTCCTCGGCGAAGCGCAGCGAGATGCCCTGGTGCGGCATTCCCTCGCGGTCGAGCCGGTCGGCGACCCCGGCCTCGCGCAGCAGCTCGACGGTCGGCGCCTCCAGCACCCCGGCCCGGACCCGCTGCTCGACGTAGGCGCGGCTGCGCGACTCCAGCACGACCGCGTCGACCCCCGCCCGGGACAGGAGCTTCGCCAGCACCAGACCCGCGGGCCCGGCGCCGACGATCCCGACCTGCGTGCGGGCCTCGCCGGAGGCGGGGGCGACCCTGCTCTGCGTCATGGTGCCCACCCTTCTCCCGGCGCACCGGCCCCTCGACCCGCCTTCCGTTCTGCGGAAGACTCGTGCGGGTGACGAAGAGAGGCGCGTCCCGCTCCGTGGTGACCGCGCGGGTGCTCGACGTGCTCGGCGCGTTCACCGAGGACGCCCCCGAGCTGGGCCTGACTTCGATCGCGCGGCGCACCGGGCTTCCGCTGACCACCGCACACCGGATCGTCGGCGAGCTCACCGCGGGCGGGGCGCTGGAGCGCGGCGACGACGGCCACTACCGGATCGGGTTGCGGCTCTGGGAGATCGCGGTGCAGGCCCCCGCCAGCACGGTCCTGCGCGAGCGGGCGATGCCGTTCCTGGAGGACCTGCACGAGGTGACCCGGGATAACGTCGCGCTGGCCGTGCTCGACGGCGCCGAGGTCGTCTACCTGGAACGGCTCTCCGCCCGGGACGCGGTGTCGATCGTGTCCCGGTCCGGGTCGCGGCTGCCGGTGCACGCGACCGGCGTCGGGCTGGTGCTGCTCGCGCACGCCGCGCCGGAGGTCGTCGAGCAGGTGCTCGCGCGGCCGCTGCGCCGCTTCACCCCGCACACGGTCTGCGACCCGGCACGGGTCCGTGCGGCGCTCGGCGAGGCCCGAAGCTCCGGTTTCGTGATCAGCGACCGGCAGATCGAGGACGTCTCGCTCTCGGTCGCGGCGCCGGTGCGGGGCCGGTCGGGGCGGGTCGTCGCGGCGCTGTCGGTGGTGGTGCGGGCCGACGGCACGAACCCGCACACCTACGTCCCCGCCGTCCGGGCCGCAGCGCGTGGCATCAGCCGCGCCCTCGGCGCCCCGACCTGA
>JAKDNL010000211.1 GCA_030451825.1 Pseudonocardia sp.
GGCGCCGTCTCCGAGGGTGTGGTGTTCCCGAAGTTCCGGGGTGACCTGGTGTCCTGCGCCGTCGTGGCGGAACGGATGGGGTCCGGTTCCATCGAGTCGCTGCGCTACCCACGTAACCCGCTCGACGTGCTCGCCCAGCAGATCGTCGCGATGGTCGCGCTGGAGCCGTGGTCGCTGTCCGCGTTGTCGGCGCTGGTCCGGCGCGCGGCTCCGTTCGCGGCGCTGCCGGACTCGGCCCTGCACTCGGTGCTGGACATGCTGGCCGGGCGGTATCCGTCCGAGGAGTTCGGCGAGCTCCGTGCCCGGATCACCTGGGACCGGGTGACCGACGAGCTGCGCGGTCGCCCCGGCGCGCAGCGGCTCGCCGTCACCTCCGGCGGCACGATCCCGGACCGCGGACTGTTCACCGTGATGACCCCGGGCGGCGCGGACGGCGCCGGCTCGCGGGTCGGTGAGCTGGACGAGGAGATGGTCTACGAGTCCCGGGTCGGGGACACGTTCCTGCTGGGCACGTCGAGCTGGCGGGTCGAGGACATCACGCACGACCGCGTGATCGTCACCCCGGCGCCCGGGGTACCGGCGCGGATGCCGTTCTGGAAGGGCGAGTCGATCGGGCGGCCGCTGGAGCTGGGCCGCGCGGTCGGGGCGTTCGTCCGGGAGATGTCCGGGCTCGACGACTCCGCGGCGCGCGAGCGGGCCGCGCAGGCCGGGCTCGACGAGTGGGCCTGCGACAACCTGCTCACCTACCTGCGTGAGCAGCGCGAGGCCACTCGGCACGTGCCGAGTGACCGCACGATCCTGGTCGAGCGCTTCCGCGACGAGCTCGGCGACTGGCGCCTGGTCGTGCACTCCCCGTTCGGCGCCCAGGTCAACGGGCCGTGGGCACTGGCGATCGCGGCCCGGATGCGGGAGCGGCGCGGGGTCGAGGTGAGCGCCTCGGGTGCGGACGACGGGATCGTCCTGCGGCTGCCCGACGCCGTCGACGACTCCGGCGCCGAGGTCGTGCCGACCGCGGAGGACGTGCTCCTCGAACCGGCCGAGATCGAGCAGATCGTGGTCGCCGAGCTGGGCGGCTCGGCGCTGTTCGCGTCCCGGTTCCGGGAGTGCGCGGCGAGGGCGCTGCTGCTGCCCCGGCGCGACCCGAAGCGGCGCAGCCCGCTGTGGCAGCAGCGCCAGCGCTCGGCGCAGCTGCTCACCGTGGCCGGGCGCTACGAACAGTTCCCGATCACCCTCGAGGCGATGCGCGAGTGCGTGCAGGACGTGTACGACCTGCCCGGGTTGCGCGAGCTGATGGGCGACGTCGGCTCGCGAAAGGTCAAGGTCGCCGAGGTCGAGTCGCCGTCGCCGTCGCCGTTCGCGCGAAGCCTGCTGTTCGGCTACGTCGGGATGTTCCTCTACGAGGCCGACGCGCCGCTGGCCGAGCGCCGGGCCGCCGCGCTGTCGCTGGATTCCACGCTGCTCTCCGAGCTCCTCGGCTCGGAGGCGATCCGCGAGCTGCTCGACCCGGAGGTCCTCGACGAGGTCGAGGCGGCGCTGCAGCGCACCGCGCCCGACCGGCACGCCCGCGACGTGGAGGGCCTCGCAGACCTGCTGCGCTTCGTCGGTGACCTGAGCGAGGACGAGGGCCGGGCACGCGGCGCTGCACCGGAGTGGTTCACCGAGCTGGAGGCCTCGCGGCGGGCGCTGCGCGTGCGGATCGCCGGCGAGCAGCGTTGGATCGCGATCGAGGACGCCGGCAAGATCCGGGACGCGCTCGGCACGGCGCTGCCGGTCGGGGTACCGGAGGCGTTCACCGAGCCGGTCACCGACCCGCTCGGGGACCTGATCCTGCGCTACGCCCGCACGCACGGCCCGTTCACCGCGGCCGAGTGCGCGGCGCGCTTCGGACTCGGCGTCGCCGTCGTGTCCGGGGTGCTGGACCGGATGACCGGCAGCGGCCGGCTGGCCCGCGGCGAGCTGCGCCCACAGGCATCCCAGCCGGCCGGCGGCGGCCCGTCCGAGATCGAGTTCTGTGACGCCGAGGTGCTGCGACGGCTGCGGCGCGCGTCGCTGGCCCGGCTGCGTTCCGAGGTGGAGCCGGTCGAGCAGCGCGCGCTGGGCCGGTTCCTGCCGGCCTGGCAGGGCGTGGGAGTCCGGACCGGTGGCGAGCGGCGCGGACGGGTCCGGCGCGCACCCGGCGCGGAGGACGTGCTGGGCGTCATCGAGCAGCTGGCCGGGGCGCCGCTGCCGGCCAGTGCCGTGGAGTCGCTGATCCTGCCGGCGCGGCTGCCCGGGTACTCCCCCGCGCTGCTCGACGAGCTGACCGCGGCCGGTGAGGTCACCTGGTCCGGCTGCGGGGCGCTGTCCGGCCAGGACGGCTGGCTGGCGCTGGCCCCGGCCGACGTGGCGGACCTGCTGCTGCCCGAGCCGGACCTGGACACCGCCGGCTCACCGATCCACCGCGCGGTACTGGCCGCGCTCGGGGTGCCGGATCCGGACCGGCTCGCCGACCCGGACGCCGCCACCGGCCGCGGCGCGCTGTTCTTCCGCGAGCTGGCGACCCGCGCCGGACAGCTTCTGCGCGAGCAGGACGAGACCTCCCCCGGCGACGAGGACGTGGTCGCCGCGATCTGGGACCTGGTCTGGGCCGGCGCGCTGACCAACGACACGCTCGGCCCGTTGCGCGCACGGCTCGGCGGGTCCGGGGGCAAGCGGGGCGGCGGTGCGCATCGGACAGCGCGCCGCCCGGCGCGCGGCCGCTACGCGCAGCTGCGGGCGGGGCGGCCGTCGATGCCGAGCCGGACCGGACCGCCGTCGGTGGGCGGGCGTTGGTCGGTGGCCGTGGCCCGGGAGGCGGACACGACCCGGCGCGCACATGCGAAGGCCGAGGTGTTCCTGGAGCGGCACGGGGTGCTCACCCGCGGTGCACTGGGCACCGAACGGGTCTCCGGCGGGTTCGCCGCCGTCTACCGGGTGCTGCGGGCGATGGAGGAGTCCGGGCGCTGTCGACGCGGCTACATCGTCGAAGGGCTGGGTGCCGCCCAGTTCGCGGTACCGGGCGCGATCGACCGGGTCCGCGCGATGGCCGACGCCGACGGCCCGTCGGCGCGCGCGGCAGCGAGCGACGCCGCGGGTGGCACCGCGAGCGGCGCCGGATCGGGGGCTTCCGCCGAGGCGGGTCTCGGCAACCCGAGCCCGCACGATCAGGACTACGTCCCCGACGACCTCGTCGGTGTGAGCGCGTTCGGTGGCGCCCACGGTCGCTTCGACGAGTTCGACGACGGCGCCGGCTTCGGCACCCCGGCCCGCAGCCCGCAGGAGGCGTGGCGCTCCCGATCACGGGTGGTGCTCGCGGCCGCCGACCCGGCGCAGCCCTACGGCGCGGCGCTGTCCTGGCCGGACACGGTCGGCGAGACCAAGCACCGCCCGGGCCGCAAGGCGGGCGCACTCGTCGTCCTGGTCGAGGGTGCCCCCGCGTTGTACGTGGAGCGCGGCGGCAGGTCGCTGCTGTCGTTCACCGGCGACCGCGACGAGTTGCGCGCCGGCGCCGACGCACTGGCCGGGGCGGTGCACGAGGGCTGGCTGGGCTCGCTGGCCGTGGAGCGGGCGGACGGGGTGGACTCCCTCGGGTCCGGAATGGCCGAGGTACTGACCGAAGCCGGGTTCCGAGTGACCCCGAAGGGCCTACGGCTGCGGGCCTGACGGACGGAGTCTGCCTGCGGCACGCGCTACAGCGCGCCCGATCACCGCTGAGGCTTCGACTCGAGCAGCGACTCGATGCCCTGCTCGTCCTGCACAACGTGTGTCAGCTCAGCGACCGCGGAGAACGCCGCGTCGGCGGGCATCCGGCGGCACGGACCTCGCAGTTTCGTGCTCGGAGCCCGTCGCGTAGACCAGGACCGTCGTGTCGAGAACGATCACCCGTGGCGCCAGCGCAGCTCGTCGAGTTCGGCTCGCAACTCGGTGGGCTCCGGTACCGGCATCTCAGTCGCTTCGAGAATGCGCCGCGCGGCCGCCGACCGGCGCCGAGGGGCAGCACCGAGACCTCGATCGATCGCCTCTCGGATGATTTCGGCGACCGGCACTCGACGTTGCTGTGCCAATGACCGCACGTGCTCGTAGCGCTCCTCGTCCAGAGGCACCTGGAGCCGAGGAGTCATGTACATACGTTAACGTGCTCACCTCGTGCAACGGTCGAACAGACCCAGGGCCCTGGCCCGGACCAACAGGTCCCACTGCTCCTGCCTGCCTGTGGCCGGCACCCCAGGACGTCGGCACCACGACCAGCTCGGCCCCGCGGTCGCCGAGCACCTGGAGCAATCCGGCGAAGCGCAGGTCGTAGGTCAAGGTGCTGGGCGAACGCGGCCGGCTGGTGCCCGACACCGCGCAGGACCCCTACCCGGCTCGTCGGGCGCCGAGACCGAACAGGCGGGCCACCAGGTCGACGGCGCCGTCGCGTTCGGCGGCATCCAGCGGTGTCGCCCGCTCCCACGGCGGGATCCAGTTCAGGTCCGCGCCGCGTTCGAGCAGGTACTCGGCGCAGGCCCGGCGACCGCCGTGGCAGGCGCCCCAGAACGCGGCCGTGACGTCGTCGGGCGTCGGTGGCGGTTCCGACTCGCACCATGATCGGACCCGGTCGGTCAGGCCGAGCGTCGCGGCATCGAACAGCGAGGTGCGCGCCCCGCGTTCGACCAGCCGGTGCGCGGCGGCCCACTGCTTGAACCCGCACGCGTCGGCCAGCGGCGATCCACCTCCGAGCACCGCACCGGGCGCCTCGATGTCGGCTCCGGCGTCGAGCAATGCGTCCAGTACCGCGACGTCGTCGCAGCTGGCCGCCCAGTGCAGAGGTGTCTCGATATGCGCGCCGCGGAACCGGGCGTCGACCACGGCGCCGGCCTCGACCAGCACGGCCACCGTCTCCGGGCCCCGCGGACGGTGCCCCGGCCAGTCGGCGAGGATGTGCAACAGCGACCGGGACGTGCCGGTCGGCTCGCTGTCGTCGATCCACGCAGTGGCCAGCCAGGGGCATTCCTCGAGCAGGGACCGCAGTTCGTCCACGTCTCCGCCGCGGATGGCATCGACCACAGCCACGGCAAGCTCGTCCTCGACGTTCATGGTCACCACGGGCGGGTCCTCCTCGACACCGACGGGTCCCATGGTCATGTGGCCGTGCGAGGCGTGCAACAGGGGCCGGCCCGCAGGCATCCGAAGCCCCCGGATCAGCCGTGACGGTCCGGCAGGAGCAGGCAGGAGTCGCCGAACTCGTGCCAGAGATACTCGCGTTCCAGTGCTGCGCGGTAGGCCCGCCCGACCAAGTGCGGGCCGGCCACGGCTTCGAGCAGCAGCAGGTGCGAGGCCTCCGGTTCGTGCCAACCGGTGACCAGCCCGTCCACGACCCGGACCGGACGGTCCGGCCCGAGCACGAGGTCGGTCCAGCCGGACCCGGCCCGCACCATGCCGTCGGTGTCGGCGACGGTTTCCAACGCCCTGGTCACGGTGGTGCCGACGGCCACGATGCGCCCTCCGCGGGCGCGGGCGGCGTTCACCGCCTCGGCGGTCGCCCCCGGGACCCGGTAGCGCTCGGGCAGCGGAACCTCGTCCGCCTCCGGGGAGGAGACCCCGGCGTGCAGGACGATCTCGGCGACGTCGACACCTCTGGCCGCGAGCCCGGCGAGCACACGACGGCTGAACGGGCGGGCCGCCGATGGCATCTCCGCGCCGGCGAACTCTGCCCGAGGACTGGGCGACCGCCCGGCCAGCACGGTCCGGTAGTCCTCGATCGTCGGGTCGCCGGCCAGATAGTAGTAGCGGATCGGCCGTCCGGCGACGGCCAGATAGGCCGGAACACCACCTTCCACCGGCATCGTCGCGCGCCAGAGCCTGCTCACATGCGCGCCCGGATCGGGATATCCGACCTGCAGCACCGCGACCACCCCACAGGGCAGGTGCACCGACTCTCCCGCTGCGGCGTCGGACACCCGCTCACCCGCCGGCGTGCGGAGCTCGACGACGAAGCCACCATCGACGTCCGGGGTCGGGCCGGACACGTGCAGGGCGACCGGGCGACCGTCGCTCCGCCGCCCGTCGACCGCGGCCGGTTCGGTGTCCGAGGTGTTCACCACGACCAGGTCGCCCGGCTCCAGCGCGCCCGGCAGGTCGGTGAACCGTGCGTGTCGCAGCCGGCGCCGGTCCCGCGCCACCAGCAGCCGGACCTCGTCGCGAGCCAGGCCGCGAGCCTCCGGCGGGGCGTCCGCGGACAGGCCCGCGGGAACGGTGAACCGGGTGCGCGCCACGGCCCTCACGACAGCGTCCCGCTCACTCGCAGGTCGGACGCGCGGTGACGCCCGCTCGGCACCGGCTCGTCGAGCAGCCGGAGCAACGCCGGCACGACGGTGTCCGGCTCGGGCCGGTCCGAGATGTCCTCCCCGGGGAAGGCGCGCTGATGCATCGCCGTGCGCATGTCGCCGGGGTCGAAGGCGTACACCCGCATCCCCGGCTCCTCGACCGCCAGCTGGGCTGCGATCCGGTCCAGGGCCGCCTTGGCTGCGCCGTAGCCGCCCCAGCCCGGGTACGCCTCGATCGCGACGTCCGAGCTGAGCGTCACCACGACGGGCGACGGCGAACCGCGCAGCGCCGGCAACAGCGCGGCGGTCAGACCCACCGGGGCCAGCACGGTCGTCTCCAGGACCTCGCGCAGGGCGCCCAGGGGGTAGTGCTCCATCGTCGGTAGCGGGGACGGGCCGAGCTCGCCCGCGTTGTGCACGAGCAGATCCAGCCGCTGCCCGACGGCCTCGGCCAGCCGGGTCCGGAATCGTGGGTCGGTGATGTCGCCGGGTAACGGGCGAACACCGGGCAAGCCCGTGGTGGCGGCGCGCAGCCGATCGGCGTCGCGGGCGATGGCGATCACGGTGGTGCCGCGTGCGGCGAGTGCGGTGGTCAGTGCGAGTCCGAAGCCGGTTCCGGCCCCGGTGACGACGGCGGTGTCGATTGTCATCACCCCACCCTTCTACTTACACCTGGCTTCAGGTAAAGGAGGAATACCCGTTCGGAGGAACTGCGACCACCAGGAACGTGGCACTGACGGCAGCTCCCGTCAGCGTCCGCGTGTTGCAACAGCAGGTACGCGGGATGCCGTGACCAATGGGCAAACGCTGACCCACCGCTGATCACTCCTGCGATGACAACCCCTGATGGTCACCACCGGTGGATTCTTGAGGACGTGTTGGAGCAGCTCAGCGCCGCTCGTCAGCGGGACACCGAGTAGCGACTCCCTCACGGTCGACCACCCCACCGTCGACCGGTCTCCCGGGCGTCGCCAGTGGTTCACGGGGTGAACGTGACTCCACGGTTGTCTACGCCGCCGCGGACAACCCTCATGTCACACTCACACCTGCGATCAAGGGTGACCTTCTCCGCGACCATGACCGCGGTCAGCCCCAGCATCCAGAGCAGGTCCGCGGCCCCCGCCGCGAACATGACCAGCATCAGTGCCCAGCAGCACCCCAGACAGGACAGGGCGTGGCGGGTCCCGAGCGCCCAGGCGCCGCGAAGGCCGCGTCGGTAGTGGCTGAACAGGAACGCGGCGGGGTCTCGGCACAGGGTCAGGCACCGCTTCTTGAGCGGGCTGAACTGGAACACCCCGGCCAGGCCCAGCGCTCCGGCCAACACCAGCCCGGGCCTGGCCTCGCGGAGCAGGGGCTGCAGGGCCAGCGCGGCGCCGAGCGCGAGTAGCGCGAACCCCGACCAGACCGCGACGTAGGCGGCGAAGGAGGTCACCCGGACCGGGCGCCGGGTCGGGACGCGGCCGCTGACCACCGTGAACATCCGAGCCATCGGGACCGTCGTGGGCAGCATCATCGCGGCGAGCATGACCAGCCAACCGGTCAGGAACACCGCCAGCGCCGTCGGCGCCGGCAACGAGCCCATGCCGCCGGACAGGCCCATCACCGCACCGCCGGGGTGCAGGAGGTGTCCACCGGGCAGCACGGTGGATGCCACCACCACGACCCAGCCGAGGCCGGTCAGCGTCCACAGGATCGGCGCGGGGTCACGCCGGACCGACCGGGGCGTCGAGCTCGTCATGGCTCCTCCAGGACGCGTTGTCCGGGCGGTCCACGCGGCGCACGTTCCCGGCCGCCGCGGACCGGGGTCGGTTGAACGCCCGGGTGGGACGCCCGTCGTGCCCTCGAGGCCGCGGTGCGACACGGCGTGGCCCCGCTCCCTGCCTTTCGAGCAGGACGGTCCTCAGATATGGCGGTGATCGCATCGCCAAAATTGTGGTGGGGAGCCGAGCATCCGCACCACGACCAGGTCGACGTAGCCCTCGACCACGGCGTCCAGGTCGAGGCCGCGCCCCGGACGGAACCAGTTGCTGAGCCCGTTGAGCATGTCCAGCATCGCGAACGTAGCCAGCGCCGCGTCCGGGACCGTGAGCTCACCGGACCGCATCCCGGCAGCGATGACCTCCCGGACGCGGCGCTGGTAGTAGCGGCGGTAGCCGTCGATCTCGGCCCGGTGCCCCGGGGTCAGCGCGGCCAGCTCGTGCAGCCCGACGATGTGCTCGGTGCGCCGGCGGTGCAGGTGCCGCAGATGCCCGCCGACCAGGGCGGCGAGCCGCTGCGACGGGGTGCCGGCGGCGTCGAGCAGCGGGAGGTTCTCCTCGTTCGGCTCCCGGGTCACGGCCAGGCAGACCGCGTAGAGGATGTCCTCCTTGGACGCGAAGTGGTGATACAGGCTCGCGCCGCGTACCCCCACCGCCTCGGCGATCTCGCGCATCCCGACCGCGGCGTAGCCCTGCTCGGCGAACGTCCGCGCGGCCGCGGCGACGATCTCCTCCCGCCGCTGCCGGGTGCGCGCGCCGCGGGTCGTCGGGACGGCGCTCCCGGCCTCGCTCACCGCGGGCCGGCCGTCGGAGGTCACCCGGCCTCCGTGACCGGCCCGGGAACCCCCCGCCGTCGCAGCTCCCGCTTCAGGATCTTCCCCTGCGGGTCCACCGGCAGCTCGTCCACGACGTGCACCCGCTTGGGCACCTTGAACACCGCGAGCTGCTCGCGGCAGAACGCGAGGACCTCGTCCGGGTCCGGCGCCTGCCCGGGGCGCGGCACCAGGAACGCCGTGACCGCCTCGGACCAGTACTCGTCGGGCATCCCGACCACCGCCGCGCGCAGCACGCCGGGATGGGCGTGCAGCACCCGCTCGACCTCCTGCGACGACACGTTCATCCCGCCGGACTTGATCACGTCCTTGAGCCGGTCGAGGAAGAACAGGTTCCCGTCGTGATCGACGCGGACCATGTCGCCGGTGCGCACCCAGCCGTCGCGGAACACCGCGGCCGTGCGCTCGGGGTCGCCGAGGTAGCCCAGCATCACCGACGGCGAGCGGCAGATCAGCTCACCCACCTCGGCGTCGTTGTCCTCGGCGTCGACGACCCGGGTCTCCAGGTGCGTGACCGGCTTCCCGATCCACGAGGGGTCCCCTCCGGGGATGTCGTCGAGCGTGCGGAACCAGCCCACGGTGCCCAGCTGCGAGAGCTCGGACTGGCCCCAGTAGGTGCCCCAGACGACCTGCGGCGCGGCCGCGGCCCAGGCGTCGACGGCGTGCGGGGCGACCTGTCCGCCGTAGGTCATCGCACGGCGGACCTGCCCGACCGAGCCCGGGCCGAACGCCGGCTGCGCGGTCAGCGCCAGGTAGAACGTCGGGGTCTGGGCGATCACGGTGACCCGGTCCCGGGCGATCATCTCCAGCGCCGGCCCCGGCTCGACCGTCGACGGGAGCACGAGCGTGGCCCCCATCATGGTCAGCGTCGTCATCGAGCCGAGCCCGGCGATCGTGTGGAACGGCATCACGAACAGCCACGTGTCGTCCGGCCCGGTGTCCACGCCCCAGCTCCACGCGGGTGCCGTGGAGATCAGGTAGTTGCGGTGCGGGATCAGCACGCCCTTCGGAGCGGCCTCGGTGCCGGAGGTGTAGACCACCATCGCGACGCACGACTCGTCGACGTCGGCCTCCGGCTCGATCTCCGCCTCCCCTGCCAGCGCGGAGTCGGCGTCGGGGCCGTAGCGCAGCCGCAACGTCCCGGTGGGCGCCGCCGCGGCGGCCACCTCGGCGAAGTCCGGGTCGGTCAGCACCACGACCGGCTCGGCGTGCCCCAGCTGGTGGGCCACCTCGGGTTCCCGGTAGAGCCCGTTGACGCCGGTGAACGCGGCACCGAGCTTGAGCGTCCCGTAGTAGGCCGCGATCACGTCGACCGAGTTGGCGGCCATCGACGCGACCCGGTCGCCGCGCACCACCCCGAGACGGCGCAGCAGATGAGCCCACCGGTTCGCGCGGCGGTCCAGTTCGGCGTAGGTGGTCTCGGTGCGCGTGCCGTCGGCGGCGTAGCCGATCACCGCGACCTGGTGCGGGCGGGTGCGGGCGTGCCGGCGCAGCTGATCACCGAGCGTCGCCCGCCCGATCGG
>JAKDNL010000840.1 GCA_030451825.1 Pseudonocardia sp.
TGGGTGGGAAGGCCGGCGCCGCTGGTGGCCCGCGACATCCCACGGAGATCGATCATGAATGGTCTGGCCGGGGTCGTGGGCGCGGCCTTACCTGTGGCCGGTAACCACGGGTGGACGGGAGCGTCCGCGGTCATCCGGAACCTTCGTCGCGGGTAGCCGCCGGAGACCAGACCGGTCACCTCGCGGTCGGCAGGGACGACGCGGCCCCGGGCGGCAGCGACGCGGAGCGACCCCGCACGAACAGCGACGCGACGAGGGCGAGCACCCCGATGCACCCGGCGACGACGAACGCCGCGCGCAGGCCGGCCGCATCCGGCGTGCCGGAGGGGTCGGCGGTACCCAGCGCGGCGACGGTCACGAACACCGCGGTGCCGAACGCGCCGGCGACCTGTTGCAGCGTGGAGAGGATGGCGCTGCCGTGCGAGGTCAGATGGTCGGGCAGGACACCGAGCGACTCGGTCATCAGCGGCGTCATCATCAGCCCGAGCCCCGCCATGAGCAGGACGTGGATGCCGATCACCGCGCTCAGCGAGGAGGCCGGCCCGAGCGTGGCGAACAGGCCCAGCGAGACCGTCATGGCCACGGCGCCGGGGATGACCAGTGGCCGCGCTCCGACCCGGTCGAACAGGGCACCGACCGGACGTCCGAGCAGGCCGAGGACGAGACCACCGGGCAGTAACGCCAGACCGCTGACGAACGTGCTGGTCCCCATCACGGTCTGCAGGTAGAGCGGGAGCAGGATCGCCGAGGCGCCGATCAGGCACATGAACAGCGGGATGCTCATGGCGATCGCGACGCTGAAGGGCCGGTGGGTGAACGGGCGCAGGTCGAGCAGGGCCCGGTCGTCGCGCTGCAGGCGCATCTGGCGCAGCACGAACACGGCGAGCGCGACGACCCCGACCACGATCGGGGCCCACGGCCGCACCGGGTTCCCTCCGCCGGAGGACTCGCCGAACGTGGAGAACCCGTAGAGCACTCCGCCGAACCCGATCGCCGAGAGCAGCACGGACACCACGTCCAGCGGCACCGCACGCGGCGTGCTGTCCAGGCGCAGCCACACGGCTCCGATCACGAGCGCGGCCAGGGCCAGCGGCAGCACGATCCAGAACATCCAGCGCCAGCCCAGCCCGGCCAGCACGGCTCCGCCGATCGTCGGCCCGACCGCCGGGGCGACCGCGATCACGATCGTGATCGTGCCCATGGTGGCGCCGCGGCGCTCCTTCGGGACGAGGCGCATCACCGAGGTCATCAGCAGCGGGAGCATCACCGCGGTGCCGCAGGCCTGCACGATCCGCCCGACCAGTAGCACCCCGAAACCGGGGGCGATCGCGCTGAGCAGCGTGCCCAGGCTGAACAGGGTCAGCGAGACCACGAAGATCTGGCGCGGGGTGAAGCGTTCGAGCAGGAACCCGGTGGTCGGGATGACCACGGCCATCGTCAGCAGGAAGCCGCTGGTCAGCCATTGCACCGTCGACGTCGAGACGCCCAGGTCGACGGTCAGGTCGCGCAGCGCGACGCTCAGGATCGTCTCGTTGAGGATCATGACGAAGGCCGAGAAGACCAGGACGCCGACCAGCAGGCCGGCCCGCTTCGTCGTCGGGTCCCGGTCGGCCGCCGTGGGTGTTGCGCTCGTGGAAGTGGTCACGCCGGCTCAGGCCTCGTGCACGGTGATGGCCGCTGCCGGGCAGACCGCCGCCGCGTCGCGTGCGCCCGTCCACCGATCCTCGGTGGGGGTTTCGTCGAGCAGGACGACGATACCGTCCTCCTCTCGCTGGTCGAACACGTCGGGCGCAGTGAGCACGCACTGACCTGCGCCGATGCACTTCTCCTGGTCGATCTCGATCTTCACAGGTTTCCTCTTCACCAGCCGGGCGGGCCTCGTGGGCCGGAACGTTCGTCAGTCGGTTGACTGAGCTGTACGCTACCATTTAAGTCACTCAGCTGATTGATAGGCGTTCCCCCACCACGCCCCGCGAGGAGTGAGATGCCGACACCGAACACCTGCCCGGTCACCGGAGACGCGCCGGAGGACGCCACTGGGCCCCTGACGTTCCCCTTCGAGCACCCGACGGCGCTGGCGCCGCCCCTGGAGTGGGCGCAGCTGCGCGAGCGGTGCCCGGTGACCGCGGTGCACACGGTGGCGGGGGAGGACGCGCTGCTGCTGACCCGCTACGACGACGTCCGGTCGCTGCTGGCCGACCCGCGGTTCACCCGGACGCCGATCGAC
>JAKDNL010000212.1 GCA_030451825.1 Pseudonocardia sp.
CAGCAGCGATAACCGCGCACGGGCGCCGAAGGCGCACGTTAGACGACGAGATCGGCGCGGGCGGTGGCGACGGGGTCCGCGCCGACGTCGTCCACCGCCCGGCGCAGCCGGCGCACCGCCTCGGCCAGCACGGGCTCGGGGTGGGTGAACGGCAGCCGCAGCCGGTCCTCGAACGCCCGGCCCGGCCCGAACCGCGCCCCGGGCGCGAGGCTCAGCCCGTAGCGCGGGGCGATCGCGGCCAGCGCCGTGGACATCTCCGCGCCGAGGTCACACCAGAGCATCAGCCCGCCGCCCGGGACCCTCACCCGCCAGTCCGGGAACTCCGCGGCGATCTCGGTGACCAGCCGGTCCCGCCGTGCCCGCAGCAGCCCGACCCGCTCGGCGCGCAGACCGTCCAGCGCGTCCAGCACCTCGACGCCGATCAGCTGCTCGAGCACCGGCGGCGAGACCTGCGCGCGGGCGAGGCGACGCCGCATCCGGGCGGCCGGCTCGGCGGCGGCCCGGACCCATCCCAGCCGCAACCCACCCCAGGCGATCTTGCTCAGGCCGCCGACGGTGACGACGTCGTCCGCATGCTGTGCGTGCGCCGCGCACGGCAGCGGGACGTCCGGGTCACCGTCACGCAGGTCCAGCTCGACGAACGACTCGTCGACGATCGCGACGACACCCTGGCGGGCCAGTCGCTGCACCAGACGGGCCCGCGAATCGTCGTCGAGCAGCGCTCCGGTCGGGTTCTGGAAGTCCGCCATCAGATAGGCGGCGCGGGCCGCGGTCTGCCGGGCCGCCCACGGCAGCGCGGTCGGCGCCGGATCCCGGTCGAGCGCCACCGGGACCGGGCGGGCGCCGGCGTCGGCGATCACGTCCAGCGCGGCGGGGTAGGTCGGATGTTCGACGAGCACCCGGTCCCCCGGCCCGACGAGCTCGGCGAGCGCGGTGCCGATCGCGTGCAACGCCCCGCTGGTGACCACGACCTGACCCGGGTCGGTCGGGAGCCCGTGAGCGGCGAACCGGGCCGCGAACCGCTCACGCAGCGCGAGCAGTCCGTCCGGGTTGTACCCGGGCCCGGCCAGCTCGGCGTCGAGCCGGTCCACCGCGCGGCGCACCAGCAGCGACATTTCCTGCGGGGCGGGCGGAGCGGCGTGCGTCATGTCGATGACGCCGCCACGGACCGGGCCGGGCACCCACGCGCCGTCGGCGCGCAACGGCCCGTCCGGGAGCCGCACCCAGGTGCCGGATCCCTGACGTGCGTCGGCCCAGCCGGCTTCGCGCAGATCCCGGTAGGCCCGGGTGACGGTGACCCGGCTGAGCGCCAGCTCGGCGGCCAGCACGCGCTCGGCGGGCAGCCGGGTCCCGGACGGCAGCCGGCCGTCGTCGACCAGTACCCGGACCGCCGCTGCCAGCCTGCGGTAGGCCGGTCCTCGGCCGGACCGGACGCCGCCGAGCAACACAGCCAGCCGTGCGGCCCCGACCCCGTGTCCACCGACCCCGTGTCCACCGTTGCCGTTCAAGGCCACTTCCCGTCGATTGGATCGATGACATCATTCCACTCGATCGGGCAGCATGCCATTTCGTGACAACTGACCCACCCTCGACGACCAACGCGGCGACCCGCTGGTCGCTGCGGATGCCCCGGCGCACCCGGCGGCTGACCCAGCTCGTGGTGGGGCTGGTGGCCTACGCGTTCTCGATGGCCCTGATGCTGCGGGCCGGTCTGGGCGCGATGCCGTGGGACGTGCTGCACCAGGGCGTCGCGCTGCGCAGCGGGCTGACGATCGGGGCGACCACGGTCGTGACCGGCGTGCTCGTGCTGCTGGTCTGGATCCCGCTGCGGGAGCGGCCCGGGATCGGGACGGTCGCGAACGTCGTCGTCATCGGCATCTCGGTCGACGTCGCGCTGGCCGTGCTGCCGACCCCGGACGCACTCGCCTGGCGGACCGGCTTCGCGGTCGCCGGGATCGTGCTGAATGCCGCGGCGACGGCCGCCTACATCGGCGTCGGGCTCGGGCCCGGCCCGCGGGACGGCCTGATGACCGGGCTCGCGGCGCGGACCGGCTGGTCGGTACGGCTGGTCCGGACCGCGATCGAGGTGACGGTGGTGCTCACCGGATGGCTGCTCGGTGGCACGTTCGGCGTGGTGACGGTGGCCTACGCGCTCGGTGTCGGCCCGCTGGTCCAGTGGTTCCTGCCCCGGTTCACGGTACGAACCGAGCGCTGAGGGGCCGGGCGCGACCCCCACCCCCTCGTGCGCCGCCAGCCGCCTATGGCGTCAGCCGCCCGTGCCGATGGCGTTCTTGAGCCAGTCGCGGTCGTTGAGCTCGATCGCCGTACCGTCGACCAGGATGGTCGGGGTGGCCAGACGACCGCCCGGTGCGACCGCCTCGTTCGCCGCCGCGTCGGTCGTCGCCTTGCCGATCGCCGCCGCGTCGCCGTTGCCGTTCACGCAGTTCGCGAAGTCGCCCTGCGCGCCGAGCTGCTGCCCGATCGTCACCAGCTCCTGGGCGGTCTTGCCCGGACCACCCTCGGCGGGCTGGTCGGTGAACAGCTTCGCGTGGAACGCCGGCCAGATCCCGGCGTCGGCGGCGCAGAGTCCGGCGTTACCGGCCAGCGTGGAGTAGCCGGCCGGGTTGCTGGAGTCGTTCAGGATCGCGATGACGTGGTAGTTCACCTTGATCTTGCCCTCGTTCAGGGCGGTGGTGATCTCGTCGCCGTAGATCCGCTCGAACTGCTGGCATGCCGGGCAGAGGAAGTCCTCGTAGACGTCCACGGTGACCGGGGCGGTAGCGGCACCCGCCGTGACCACGGTGCCGGTGCGGGCCGCCTGGTAGGACGGTGCGGCGGCGGGGGTCGTCGAGCTCGGGCTCGACTGCCAGAAGTAGATCAGCCCGGCGACCACCGCGACGACCAGGATGACGGCCGCGATCACCAGCCCCTGCTTGCCGCCACCGGTCTTCCTCTTCTTCGTGGGCGTGATGCCCGCGGCCGAGAGCCGGGCCTGCGCCGCCTCGCGCCGCTCGCGCTCGCTCCGTGAACTCATCGCCGGTTCCTCTCCGTTCCGACCGGCTCGGACCGGCCCTCCGTCATCGATCCGTCATCGCGCTCGTCGTGCTCGTCGTTGCCGCGGTCCCAGCGCCGGTCCAGCGCGACGCGGGTGCGCGGCCGGACCACCAACCACCCGGCGAGTACCAGGAAGCCCAGATCGCGGAGCAGCTCGGTGCCGTAGGCCTCCTCGCCGGGCGCGACCGCGCCGCCGCCGCCGAAACAGCCGCAGTCGATCGAGAGCCCGCGGGCCCAGGCCTGCCCGAGACCGGCCAGGAACGCCACCAGCAGCAGCGCCGACACCACGGCCGCCACGCGCGTCCCGGCACCGACGAGCAACAGCGCGCCCAGAGCCAGCTCGAACACCGGCAGCACCGCCGCCACGACCGGCACCACGGTGCCCGGGAGCACGTCGTAGGCGTCCACCGCGACCGCGGTCTGGATCGGGTCGGCGATCTTGAGCACGCCGGAGACCAGCCAGATCGCGGCGAGCCCGAGCCGCACGAGCGTGCCCACGACGTCGAGCATCCGTGCGCGGTCCACCTGGCCGAGCCTAGCGATCGCCATGTCGTGGCCGTCGCACCGGTCGGAGCGGCGGCCGGCTGCGGGAGCCGGACGTCGTGGCGGCCTCCGCGGTGGACGGGAGCCACCTGTGACTGCACAACCCCAGGTCAGGGCGCCTAAGGTGATCGCCATGACCGATCCCGGCTTCGACGCGGAGATGGACGAGCACGCCCAGGACCACCATCACCGCGACATCTCCGGCGGTTGGCTGCGTGCGGCCACGTTCGGTGCGATGGACGGCCTGGTCACCACGATCGCGCTGGTCGCCGGCGTCGGCGGGGGCGGCGCGGACCGGCAGCTGATCATCCTGACCGGGCTGGCCGGCGTCGTCGCGGGGGCGTTCTCGATGGCGCTCGGCGAGTTCGCCTCGGTCGGCACCCAGAACGAGGCGGTGGACGCCGAGGCCGCAGTCGAGCGCCGTGAGCTCCGCGTGCACCCGCACGCGGAGCAGGTGGAGCTGGCCGGGATGTATCAGCAGATGGGGCTGAGCAGGCCGACCGCGGAGGCGGTGGCGCGCGAGGTGCACACCGACCCGGACCTGGCCCTGCGCGTGCACATCACCCAGGAGCTCGGCGTCAGCATCGACGCCAAGCCCTCCCCGTGGACGGCCGCGGCGTCGTCGTTCGCCGCCTTCGCCGTCGGGGGGCTGGTGCCGCTGGTGTCGTTCCTGCTGGGGTTCCCGTCGCTGTGGCTCGGCCTCGCGATCGGCGGCGCCGGCCTGCTCGTCGCCGGGGCGCTGACGTCGACGTTCACGACCCGGACGTGGTGGGCGGCCGCGCTGCGCCAGCTGCTGTTCGGCGCGATCGCGGCCGGCGCCACCTACCTGGTCGGGATGCTGATCGGCGTCAGCGCGACCTGAGTGTCGCTACTACTCCTCGACCGTGATGACGCGCGCGGGGCAGATGTTCTCGGCGTCCCGGACCGCCTCCGCGTCGCCCTCCCCCGGTGTCGCGTTCAGGAGCTCGACGAAACCGTCGTCGTCCTGATCGAACACGTCCGGGGCGGTGACCACGCACTGCCCGGCACCGATGCACATGTCCTTGTCGACCGTGACTCGCATGCCCCTCAGGATGCCACCGGCCGCTCATGAACGCGGGGCCGCACCCGCCTGTGTGGCGGATACGGCCCCGTCGGTGTCGGTCGTCGGTGTCGGTCGTCGCTGTCGGCTTCTGAAGGTGGAGGTGCCGGGAATCGAACCCGGGTCCTCCGTCGGTTCACGAGGTCTTCTCCGTGCGCAGTCCGCTAGGCCTCTACTCGGATCCACCGGTCACGCGAACAAGCCGATGTGACGATCCCAGCCACTGTTCGATGTCCCACGCGGCTCCGTGGCCGAGCCGCGTGGTGAGTCCCCTTAATGATGCCGGGATCCGGAGCGGGGACGCCTCCGGCCCGACAGCCCCTACCTGTTTATCAGGCAGCGAGCGCGAAAGCGCTCTGCGGGGCAGTGCGACTGTTGTCGGCACTTATTTTGTTACGACGCATGGTTAACGAGATCATCGTCGTCTTCCTCGGCACGCTTCACCTCGATCAACGATCGGAGTCGAAACCGTTCACCCCCTGGTGGGTCGTACTCGGTGTTGGGTCCTTCGTGGGCCACCCGTGCCCGGGTGGTCGTACCAGGGTAACGCCTCCGGGCCCGCGGATCATCCCGGTTCGGTGTCAGGTCCCGTCCGTGTCCCCGGAAGCGTCGACGCCGAGCACCGTGGCCGGGGTGTCGTGCAGGACCGAGCGGAGGAACGCCGCCCCCAGGCGGTCGTCGGCGGCCGCCCAGCCGTGGATCGCGACGAGCTGCTCGGCGTAGGCGTAGGGGATGTTCGGGAAGTCGGTGCCCAGAACCACCCGATCGGCGAACTCGACCAGGCTCGCCGACCAGTCCGGCGGCAGCGGCGCCATGTCCTCGCTGAACGGCGTCCCGACCATCGTCGTGTCGATCATCAGGTTCTCGTGACGGCGCATCAGTTCCAACGCGGCCGCGTAGTCCGGCAGGCCGGCGTGCGCGAGCACCACCTTCAGCCGCGGGTGTGCGACGAGCACGTCGCCGAAGATGTCGAGCCCGGTGTGCCTGCCCGGGATCGGGCCGTTGCCACAGTGCACGATGGCCGGCACCCCGGCGTCTGCCAGCAGGCCCCAGGCCGGGGCCAGCAGCGCGTCGCGCGGGTCGAACCCGCCGACCTGCACGTGCACCTTCACCATCCGGGCGCCGCCCTCGACGGCCTCGGACAGGTACTCGGTGACGTCCGGTTCCGGGAACAGCGTCGCCGTCCGGACCGCGGCGGGGTTGCGCTGCGCGAACTCGGCGGCCCACCCGGTCAGCCAGCGGGCCATGCCGGGCTTGTGCGGGTAGGTCAGCGGCGCGAACCGGGTCACGCCCAACCGCTCGAGGTGGCGCAGGCGCTCGTCCTCGGGCAACCGGTAGTGCACCGGCCAGGCCCGGCCGTAGTGCTCGCAGGCGTGGTCGAAGTAGTCCCAGACCTTGGCCAGCATGCGCTCGGGCAGGAAGTGCACGTGCGTGTCGACGAGGCCGGGCAGGCCCAGCTCGGCCGTCCAGCGCGGGACGTCGTCGTCCGATACCGGGGGCTCGGGGAGATCCACGCCGATCACCGTATCCGGCCCGGCGGCGTTCGGCGCACGAGTGCGGGCGCCCTGCAGCGCCCGGCTCAGCGCAGACTGCGGGCGCGACCCTTCGCGGCGCGGCCGATGGCGCGCTGGATGTCCCGGTCGGCGTCGCGCTTGGCCAGGTCGGCGCGCTTGTCGTAGCTCTTCTTGCCCCGTGCCAGCGCGATCTCGCACTTGACCTTGCCGTCGTTGAAGTACAGCGCCAGTGGGACGAGCGTGAGCCCGCCCTCACGGATCTTGCCGATCAGCCGCTCGATCTCGCCCTTGTGCAGTAACAGCTTGCGGGTCCGCCGCGGCTCGTGGTTGGTCCAGCTGCCCTGCGTGTACTCCGGGACGTGCAGGCCGCGCAGCCACACCTCGCCGTCGTCGACGGTCGCGAACGCGTCCGCCATCGAGGCCCGGCCGAGGCGGAGGCTCTTCACCTCGGTCCCCACCAGTGCGACCCCGGCCTCGTAGGTGTCCAGGATCGCGTAGTCATGCCGGGCCCGGCGGTTCTGCACGATCACCTTCCGGCCCTGTTCCTTCACCGGTCCAGCCTACCCGCGACGCGCCACCGCATTCACGCTCAGACCTTGACGTAGAGCCGGAGGGTCGCGTAGCCGGTCAGGCCCGCGACGACGCCGCCGACCGGGACCAGCACCGCCGAGGTCAGCAGGACGTCGGTGAGCTGCACCGGCGGGATGACGTTGCTCTGCGCGATCGCGCCCAGCAGGTCGTCGACCACGAGGAACTTGCCGACCAGCAGCCCCACCCCGGCCAGTGCCCCGCCGACCAGCCCGGCCACGGCGGCCTCGACCAGGAACGGCAGCTGCGTGGTCCAGCGGGTGGCGCCGACCAGTCGCATCACGCCCACCTCGGTGCGCCGGGTGAACGCCGAGACCTGCACCGTGTTGGAGATCAGCAACACGGCCGCGACGGCCTGCACCAGGGCCAGCGCGAACGCGACGTCGCGCACCCCGCCGAGGAAGCCGAACAGCTTCGCGACGACGTCGCGCTGGTCGATCACCTCCCGGACGCCGACCTGGTTCGCCACCGCCGCACGCACCGCGTCCGGACCGGCCACCTGGTCGGTGAGCTGCACCCGCAGCGTGGACGGCAGCGACTGCGGCCGCGCGACGTCGGCGACGGTCTGGCCGGCGAAGAGCTCCTTGAACCTCGCGTAGGCGTCCTGCTGGCTCTCGAACCGGACCGCCCCGACGCCCGGGGTGGTCTCGAGGACGTTCTTGAGCCGGAAGCAGATCGGGCCGGAGCAGTCCGGGTCGTTCGACGACGTGTCCTGGGTCAGCGCGACCTGGATCTCGAGGCGGTCGGTGTAGAGCGCGCCGATGTCGTCGATCGTGCGCACGATCAGCAGCCCGGCACCGACCGACATCAGCGACACGGCCGTGGTCAGCACCATCGCGACCGTCATCGTGATGTTGCGGCGCAGGCCGGAGGAGACCTCGCGGGTGAGCAGTGCGGCCCGCATCAGCGACCGGCCCCGTAGACCGCGCGGGCCTCGTCGCGGGCCACCGTGCCGTCGTGCAGCTCGATCACACGCCGGCGCATCGCGTCGACGATCGTGTCGTCGTGGGTGGCCATCAGGACCGTGGTCCCTCCGCGGTTGATCCGTTCGAGGAGCGCCATGATGCCGCGGCCGGTCTCCGGGTCGAGGTTGCCGGTGGGCTCGTCGGCCAGCAGCAGCGGCGGCCGGTTCACCGACGCCCGCGCGATCGCGACCCGCTGCTGCTCACCGCCGGAGAGCTCGTGCGGCATCCGCTCGGCCTTGCCCTCCAGCCCGACGAGTGCGAGCAGCTCCGGGACGTCGCGGCGGATGTCGGCGGGTCGCTTGCCCAGCACCTCGAGCGCGAACGCGACGTTGCCGGCGACGCTGCGGTTGGCCAGCAGCCGGAAGTCCTGGAACACGCACCCGATCCGCTGGCGCAGCTTCGGGACCTTGCGCCGTGGGAGTTTGGCGAGCTCCATCCCTCCCACCGTGATCGTGCCGCCGGTCGGTCGGTCCTCGCGCAGCAGCAGCCGCAGCAGGGTGGACTTGCCGGATCCGGACGGGCCGATCAGGAACACGAACTCGCCGTCGTCGACGGTGGCCGTGATCCGGTCGAGCGCAGGCCGGCTCGACGCCGGGTACAGCTTGCTGACGTCGTCCAGCTCGATCACGGGGCCGGACGCTACCGCCGTCGGCGTCCGATCCCGGGCCATGACGCGCCCGTGGGCACGACCGGAACCCACCGGCCCGATACGGGCGACAACCCGCCGAATCCTTACCGAGGGTGATCGGTAACGGGCATTCCGCACGAATGCCATCAACAGCACGAACCGAATCGAATCGGAACGCTCTCGTTACGATTCGTTCTCGGTGTCGGTCCGTTGGCCGTGTCTCCGAAATCACCCGATCGGATCGGGTGTAGCTTTCGCCGGCCGAGCCAGTCACCACTGCCGGATCGCCGCCGAGGCGTGGCTGCTCGGCGTGACATCCGAGCACGAAGGGGGATCAACCATGGGCGTGACCGAGCAGGAGGGGAGCAGCCCCGCCGGCAATACCGGCGGGACGGGGCTCCGACGCGACGTGGGCATGATCGGCCTGCTGTTCGCCGGCGTGGGTTCGATCATCGGGTCCGGATGGCTGTTCGGTGCGTTGAACGCGGCGCAGGACGCCGGACCCGCCGCGATCTTCTCCTGGGCACTGGCCACGGTGATGATCCTGCTGATCGGGCTGTGCTTCGCCGAGCTGGGCACAATGTTCCCGATCTCCGGTGGCGTGGTGCGGTTCCCGCACCTGTCGTTCGGCTCGTTCGCCAGCTACACGATGGGCTGGATCACGTGGCTGGCCAGCGTCTCGGTCGCGCCGATCGAGGTGATGGCCGTACTGCAGTACTCCAGCGGCCTGGCCGCCTTCACGCGCGAGGCCGAGGTCAACGGGGACACCGTGCACATCCTGACGGGGCTCGGCGGCATCGTGGCCGTGCTGTTGATGGCACTGTTCACCGTGATCAACTATCTGGGGGTGCGATTCTTCGCCCGGATCAACAACGTGCTGGTCTGGTGGAAGCTGGCGGTGATCATCGTCGTCATCGTGGCGTTCCTGCTGACCGCGTTCCACGGCACCAACTTCAGCTCGTTCGGTTTCGCGCCCTCGGGCGCGGAGGGCGTGTTCTCGGCCATCGCCACGGCCGGGATCGTGTTCTCGTTTCTCGGCTTCCGGCAGGGCGTGGAGCTCGCCGGGGAGACGACCAACCCCCGGCGGAACGTACCGTTCGCCGTCATCGGCTCGGTGGTGATCTGCGGGATCATCTACGTGCTGCTGCAGGTGGCGTTCATCGGGGCGGTCGACCCGGCCGACCTGGCCGGCTCGGGGGGATGGGCCTCGCTCAGCTTCGCGAACGACTTCGGTCCGCTGGCCGCGATCGCCAGCCTGATCGGGCTGAGCTGGCTGGCCACCGTGCTCTACATCGACGCCGTGGTCTCGCCCGCGGACACCGGGCTGATCTACAACACGGCCACCGCGCGCATGTCCTACGCGATGGGCCGCAACGGCAACGCGCCGCGCTCGCTCGCCTCGGTGAACAAGAACGGGGTGCCGGTGGTCAGCCTGCTCGTCGCGTTCGTGTTCGGCCTGGTGTTCTTCCTGCCGTTCCCCAGCTGGCAGCAGCTGGTCAGCTTCATCACCTCGGCGACGGTGCTGTCGTTCGGCGCCGGCCCGCTGGTGCTGGCCGCACTGCGCCGGCAGGTCCCGAACAAGGAGCGCACGTTCCGGTTGCCCGGCGGCGACGTCATCCCGTTCCTGGCGTTCTTCTGCGCCAACATGATCGTGCTCTGGGCCGGTTGGGACACGAACTGGAAGCTGATGGCGGGCGTCGTGCTCGGCCTGATCCTGCTACCGATCTTCCACGTCGTCAGCCGCGGCGCGGCGCCGCCGCTGGACATGCGCTCGGGCTACTGGGTTCTGGTGTGGCTGGTCGGGCTCACGGTGATCAGCCTGCTCAGCGACTACGACGGCCTCGGCGTGCTGAGCCTGGGGTGGGCCGCGCTCTGCATGCTGGCGCTCTCGGTACTGATCTACGTCTTGAGCCTGCGGACGATGCTGGGCTCCGACGCGGTCGAGCAGAACATCGCCCTGACCACCCGGGAGGCGCAGTTCGAGGACGAGGTGCTCGGTAAGGAGTGACCCCCCGTGCGCGGGGACCAAGACAAAAAACCCCACCGCAAACACC
>JAKDNL010000841.1 GCA_030451825.1 Pseudonocardia sp.
GCACCGCCCGGTCCGCGCCCCCGTCCCCCGCCGCCTGCGCCGGAGCCTGCGCGGCGCCACCGTCGGGCTCCGGCCTCGACGGGCGCTGCGGCGCGGGCCGCTGCGGCGCCGGTCGCTCGGTCCGGGCCGGCCGCGCCGGGGCGCCGCCCGCGTCTCCCTGGTCACACCGGACCCGCCACTGCACGCCGAGCACCGCCCGCAGCGCGTCGACGATCACGTCGGTGTTGCGCGCCTCGGACAGACGCCGGGCCAGCGGCGCGGAGCCGATCGTCAGCACCAGCGTGTCGCCGTCCACGGCGCGCACGGTCGCGTTGACCATCAACGCCTCGGTGCTGCGGCTGCGCTGACGTGCCGCGGCGAGGATCTCCGGCCACACCCGGCGCACCGCGGCCGCGTCCAGCGACGACGCGGCCGGCGCCGGCTCCGCGGGCTCGGCCGGGCCGTTCTCCGGCGCGCCCGGCTCGGCCGGCTCGGCCGGGGCCGGCTCGGCATCCGGGGCCGGCCCGCCGGCTGCGGCGGCTGCGGCGGCCACCTGCGGGGGAAGGTCGTCCGCCGAGGGACGGCTCGGCTCGACGTCGCCGCTGCTGGTCTCCTGCTCGGGCTCCGCCGGCTCGGACTCTCCCGAGGCGGCCCCGTCCGGCGCAGTGCCGTCCGGCGCAGTGCCGTCCGGCGCGGTGCCGCCCGCCCCGGAATCGGTCGCTCCGGAAGCGGCCGAGGCGGAACGGCTCGAGGCGGCCGGGTCGACAGGGGCACCGCGGCCTCCGGAGCCGGCGGGACGGTCGGCGGGTGCCTCCTCACGCGGAGCCGTAGACGGCTCACTCGGGGCCAGGACCTGCTCGGCCGGAGCCGCGGCCTGCTCTCTCGGGACCGACTCACGCTGCGCCGGCGCCGGGCCGTCCGCCGGGCCTGCCGACGCGGAACCGGCCGGACGCGACCCGGCCTCGACCCCTCCCCCTGCCGGGGATCCCGCGCCCCGCTCGGTCGGGCGGACGAACGTCCGCTTGGCCGGTTCGGCATCGCCGCCGACCGCACCGGGCTCGGGCGCGATCGCGTTGCGCCGCTCGATCCGCTCGAGACGCTCGAGCAGGCCGGCGTCCGACGTCGTCGCCGCGGGGAGCAGCATCCGCGCGCAGAGCAGCTCCAGCAGCAGCCGGGGAGCGGTCGCACCGCGCATCTCGATCAGCCCGCTGTGCACGATCTCGCCGTAGCGGGCGAGTGTCGCGGCGCCGAGGCGGGAGGCCTGGTCGGCCATCCGGGACAGCTCGTCCTCCGCCCCGTCGACCAGACCGCGCTCTGCGGCCTCCGGCACGGCCTGCACGAGCATCAGGTCGCGGATCCGCTGCAGCAGGTCGGAGGCGAACCGGCGGGGGTCGTGTCCGGCCTCGACCAGCCGGTCCACCGCCTGGTAGACGGCCGCGCCGTCGGCCGCGGCCAGCGCGTCCACCGTGTCGTCGATCAGGGCCGCGTCGGTGACGCCGAGCAGCGCCACCGCGCGCTCGTAGGCGACGCCGTCGGTCCCGGCGCCGGCCAGCAGCTGGTCGAGCACCGACAGCGTGTCCCGAGCCGAGCCACCACCGGCGCGGATGACCAGCGGGAACACCGGCGGGGCGACGGTCACGCCCTCGTCACCGCAGATCCGCTCCAGCAGCGAGCGCATGGTGCCCGGCGGGATCAGCCGGAACGGGTAGTGGTGCGTGCGCGAGCGGATCGTCGGCAGCACCTTCTCCGGCTCGGTGGTCGCGAAGATGAAGACGAGGTGCTCCGGCGGCTCCTCGACGATCTTGAGCAGGGCGTTGAAGCCCTGCGTCGTGACCATGTGCGCCTCGTCGATGACGAACACCCGGTAGCGCGACTCGGCGGGAGCGTAGAACGCCCGGTCACGCAGCTCGCGGGCGTCCTCGACGCCGCCGTGCGACGCCGCGTCGAGCTCCACCACGTCGATCGAGCCGGAGCCCTCGGGCGCGAGCGCGATGCAGGAGCCGCAGACGCCGCACGGCTCCGGCGTCGGGCCCTGCTCGCAGTTCAGCGAGCGGGCCAGGATCCGGGCCGAGGACGTCTTGCCGCAGCCCCGGGGCCCGGAGAACAGGTACGCATGGTTGATCCGCCCGGCGGTGAGCGCCGTGGCCAGGGGTTCGGTGACGTGCTCCTGCCCCACCACCTCGGCGAGCTTGGCCGGGCGGTACTTGCGGTACAGAGCCAGTGCCACGCCCGCGAGGCTACCGAG
>JAKDNL010000842.1 GCA_030451825.1 Pseudonocardia sp.
GGGCTGGCCGGTGGTGGCGTCTGCCCCACGCCCGGAACGGGCCGGGCCCGGGCCGCGCGCCGGGCTTCCCACCGCGCGCCGACCGTCGTCACGCGCGCGCGGCCGCAAGCGCGTAGCGGCGGTCAGCGCGCAGTGACACGGCCGGCGCGCGACGCGCGCATCCGAACCCGGGGGTCAGCGGGCGGCGCGGGCTGCCAGGACGGCCAGGACGGCGCGTTCGAGGGCGTAGGCGGGGTCGGCCGCGGCGCCCTTGACGTCGGCGTTCACCCGGGCGGTGGCCGCGACCGCGACGGAGAGCGTCTCCGGGCGCCAGGCCCGGACCTGGCCCTGTGCCTTGCGGATCTTCCAGGGCGGCATGCCCAGGTCGGCGGCCAGCCGGTTCGGGTCACCGCGGCCGGCCGAGCCGACCTTGGCCAGGGTCCGCACGGCGTCCGCGAGCGCATCGGCGATCAGCACGTGCGGGGTGCCGAGCACGAGCGCCCAGCGCAGGGCCTCCAGAGCGGCCGGGCGGTCCCCGGCGATCGTGGCGTCGGCGACGGCGAAGCCGGTCGACTCGGCGCGGCCGCGGTGGTAGCGGCGCACCCCGTGCTCGTCGACCCGTCCCCCGGTGTCGGCCACCAGCTGTCCGGCCGCCGAGGCGAGCTCCCGCAGGTCCGACCCCACGGCCTCGACCAGGACCGGGACCGCGTCCGGGGTGATGCTGCCCCCGTGCCGGCGCACCTCGGCCCGCACGAAGTCCGCCCGCTCGTCGGCGCGGGTGATCCGGGCGCAGGTGGTGACCTCCGCGCCGGCCTTGCGCATCAGGTCGACCACGGCCTTTCCGCGGGCCCCTCCGGCGTGCTGGGCGACCAGCACGATCCCGGGCGCCGGGTCCTTGGCGTAGGCGGCGATGGCCGCGGTGAGGTCCTTGTTCGCCTCGTGCGCGGCCATCAGGACGATCACCCGGGCCTCCGCGAACAGCGACGGGCTGAGCAGCCCGGCGAGCTCGCCCGGCGCGATGTCGGAGGTACGCAGCCGTCGCAACTCCGCCTCCGGATCCTGCATACGGGCCCGTCGCACGATCTCCTCGACGGCACGTTCGGCCAGCAGCTCCTCCTCGCCGACGACGAGCTGGAGCTGAGCGGGAGGGCTCTCGTCACGGGCCGCGGGGCTCACGGTCCCCATGGTGGCCCACCACCCCGACATCGGGTGACCCGGATCCCGTTCGGCGGTCTCGACTGGAAAACGCCGCCGATCGTGTCGTACTGTCAGGACAACCGCCGCATCGTCACGGGCGGTCACAACTGCATATGGCTCATCCAGAGGGGCAGAGGGAACGGCCCGTAGAAGCCCCGGCAACCGACGTCGCACGACGATCCGCCCGATTTCGCGTACGCGGAACCGGACGTCGACGAACACGGTGCCAACTCCGACCCGCACGAGTGCGGGACAGATGAGGAGATCTCGTGACACTCGCCGCTGCCCAAGAGACGGCCACCGGCTACGACCTGGGCCCGGCTCGTGCGCTCAGCTGCCGCGAATGCGGCCACGAGGTGCCGCTGGCCGCCGAGTTCGCGTGCCCGCGATGTTTCGGTCCGCTCGAGGTGGCCTACGACTTCCCGAACGTCACCCGCGCCTCGATCGAGGCCGGTCCGAAGTCGATCTGGCGCTACAAGGACCTGCTCCCGGTGCCCTCGACGGTCGCCGAGCACCCGAACACCGAGCCGGGCCTGACCCGGCTGATCCAGGCCGACCGCCTCGCCGCAGCGCTGGGCGTGCGCAAGCTCTGGGTCAAGGACGACACCGGCAACCCGACGCACTCGTTCAAGGACCGGGTCGTCGCCGTGGCCCTGGCCGCGGCCCGCGAGCTGGGCTTCACCGTCCTGTGCTGCCCGTCGACCGGGAACCTGGCCAACGCCGTCGCGGCCGCGGCCGCGCGCGCCGGGTGGGACTCGGTCGTGCTGATCCCGTCGTCGCTGGAACAGGCCAAGATCACCACGACCGCCGTGTACGGCGGCACGCTGCTCGCCGTCGACGGCAACTACGACGACGTGAACCGCCTGGCCACCGAGCTCGCGGCCGAGCACGAGGAATGGGCGTTCGTCAACGTCAACGTCCGGCCCTACTACGCCGAGGGTTCCAAGACCCTGGGCTACGAGGTCGCCGAGCAGCTCGGCTGGCGGCTGCCCGAGCAGATCGTGGTGCCGGTGGCGTCCGGCTCGCAGCTGACCAAGGTCGACAAGG
>JAKDNL010000843.1 GCA_030451825.1 Pseudonocardia sp.
CTGCCGGCCGACGTCACCGTGGCCTCCATGAACGGGATCGCGAACGTCACCCTCGCCGACGGCCGCCGCATCCACATCCCCATGCTGAACGGCTACGAACCCAACGACACGTGCGACCGCAACGCCGACCAGGCGCTCGCCGAGGAACTCCTCCTCAACAAGACCGCCCGGATCTCCCGGCCCGTCGACAAGGACACCCCGACGGCGGTCCCGGCCGGCTACCTGGAAGCGGACGTCGCCATCTCGAACGGTGACTACGCCACCCAGTTCGGTGACGCCCGCTTCACGAACCGGGAGGAGAGGTGCCCGGACCCGGTCCCGGAGCCCGTCACCACTACCAGCCCCACCCCCAGCTCGGGCTCGGGCTCGGGCTCGTCCGGGAGCTACAGCTACGACCACGACGACCACAACATGCCCGACGGGGCCCTCACCGGGGGCTACTGCGGCCACAAGTGGTGGTGCTGACGTAGGGCGGGCCGCCGCCCGCTAGCCGATCGGGGAGACCGAGCGGGCGGCGACCCACCCCCCAGCCTGCGCGGGCTGCGGGTTCCCGGGGCGCCAACCGCGACCCGGGAACCTCCGCGCGCGTGACCGTGGCCGAGATGACCACCACGGACACCACCACGGACCCGGCCGCGTTCGCCGCGCCGGAGCCCCCACCCGCGCCCGGTGACGCCCCCACGTTCGGGCGCCGGAAGGAAGGGACCCGCCCCAAGCGGGTCAGCTTCGTCCTCGTCACCTACGACGCCCGCGACGCCCCCACCGAGCACACCCTGACCGCGCGCGCCGCCGTCGACACCGCGTCGGTGTTCGGGTTCGGCCGGTCCGGGCAGAACCTCGGCGCGCAGATCGCCGCCATCCGGAACCTCCTGATGAGGACCCTCGTCGACGACGACGGCATCGGTATCCACGAGGGCACCGAGCAGGTAGCCCCCGCCCCCGACAACCCGGACACGATGGTCCCGGTCGAGGGCCTCGACGCCGCGGACTGGTCCATGTCGGACCTCGCCTGGCGGACCCCCGACGGCGCCGTCCACGACACCGCCGAAGCCGCTGCCGCGCACACCCGGGAGCACGGGAGCAGCCTGCGCCGGTTCACGGCGATCATGGACGACGACGGGCTGTCCGTGGAGCAGTCCGCCCTGGAGGAGATCCTCGACTTCCTGATGACGGAGGCGGCGGACCGCCCTACCCAGCGGTCCTCCGCGTCGTCGCGCTCGCGACCGCGGAAGGGCCGCTGAGCCACGCCGTGATGGGCACCCTCGCGATCGCCGGTATCCACCCCGACCAGGCACCTGAACTGCCGGTCGGGGTGTGGTGCGACGCCGCGTGGGCCGCCTGGGTGGATCTCCTCCTGCGGATCGACGGCCCGGAACGTCTCGACGCTCTACAGGAGACGTGGGACGACATCCAGGCGCCGCTCCAGCCGCAGGGCGGGCCGTCCATGGATGACTGGGGTACCGGCGCGGCAGCGCAGTCCGGGGCCGCGAACCTGGCCGCGTTGATGGGCGGGACTGTCCCCGACGGGGAGGGCTGACCCATCGCGCGGATCCTGGCCGAGGGCGCCATCGAGATCGTCCCCGACGACTCCGGGTTCGCCGCGGACCTCCGCGGGGACCTGCAGCGGGACCTCACCGCGGCGACGGCTGGCCTCGACAAGACTGTGAAGGTCCGCGTCACCACGGACGCGGACGCCGCCGAGGCGCAGATCCGGCAGGGCCTCGCGAAGATCCAGGCGGTCGCGGACCAGCTGTTCCAGCGGTTGAAGACGAAGACGGCTGCGCTGGTCGCGAAGACGCAGGCGAACATCATCAAGATCGCCACGAAGATCAAAGAGCAGGTGAAGAAGACCCGGGACAAGGTCAACCTGCTGCTGAAGCCGTTCTGGGCGAAGCTCCGCGTCGCGATGACCGCCGTCCGGACCGGCTGGAAGAAGATCGCCGACGGCGCCACCGCCGCCGCCCGGACCGCGCAGCGCGGATTCCAGGCCGGGCTGGCCCGGATCCAGTCCGGGTTCGCGTCCCTCGCCGCCCGGGCCCGCCGCTCGGGGTCGCAGATCTCGGCGGCGTTCGCGCCGGGACTGGCCCGGATCCGGGTCGGGATCGAGCGGTTGGCGGTGCCGTTCCGGGTGGTGCAGGCCTACGGGGTGGGCGCGTTCCGGGTGATCGCCGACGCCGCCGCATCCGCGTTCGCCGATCTCCTGGCCGGAGCCGAAGAGGTGC
>JAKDNL010000213.1 GCA_030451825.1 Pseudonocardia sp.
CCGCTGACGCTCCTCTCGGTGCCGCTGCTCGTTCCGCTGACGCTCCTCTCGGTGCCGCTGCTCGTTCCGCTGACGCTCCTCTCGGTGCTCACAGGGCCGCGCTCCTGCTCACCGGGTCCAGCGCGAGCTGCACCCCCTCGGCCACGATGGCGGCCAGCGCCGCCACCGCGACGACGACGAGCAGGCCGGACTGCACGACCGGCAGGTCCTGGCCGACGACCGAGTCGTAGAGCAACCCACCCAGCCCCGGCACCGCGAACACCACCTCGACCACGACCGCGCCACCGAGCAGGCCGCCGAAGAACAGTCCGGACAGCGACGTCACCGACGTCAGCGCCAGCCGCCCGCCGTGGCGCCAGAGCACGGCCCGTTCCCGGAGCCCCTTGGACCGCGCGACCATGACGTGCGGGCGGGCGAGCGCGTCGACGGTCTCGGCGCGGGTGAGCTGCGCGGCCAGCGCGGCCGGGAACGCGGCCAGGGTGAGCACCGGCAGCACCGCCTCCGCGAGCGAGCCCCATCCGGTGGCCGGCAGCAGCGGCAGCGCGACCGCGAACACCAGGACCAGGACGGTCCCGAGCACGAACTCGGGCGTCGCGACGCCGAGGACCGACGTCGCCGTCACCGCCCGGTCCAGCCGTCCGCCGGGGCGCCGCGCCGACCACACCCCGGCCGGGATCCCGGCGAGCGCGGCCAGCGCCAGCGCGCCCGCCGTCAGTACCAGCGACACCCCGAGCGCCGGGAACAGCAGGCCGGACACCGACGTCCGGGTCACGAACGAGTTGCCGAGGTCGCCGTGGACGACGTGCGAGAGCCACCGCCAGTACTGCTCGGTCAGGGAAGCGTCGAGACCGAACTCCTGCCGGATCGCGGCCAGCACGGCCGGATCCGGCTCGGCCTCACCGAGCCGGCTGCGCAGCACGGCGCGCGCCGTGTCCACCCCGGCCATCCGGGGCAGCAGGAAGATCAGCACCGAGGCCAGGAGCAGCACCACCGGCACCACCAGCAGGCGCCGGAGGAGGACGGCGCTCATGTCCGGACGCGGGGCACGCGCGTCATCCGGTCTTGGCCAGCCCGGCCGTGACGAGCGTCTTGGCCAGCGGGTCGACGGTGTAGCCGGTCACGTTCGAGCCGACGCCGTTGGCCTGGGTGTGCACCAGCGGGACGCCGACGACGTCGGTGTTCAGCGCAGCGGCGGCCCGCCGGAAGACCTCCTGGCGCGCGAGGGGGTCGGCGGTCGTGGAGAGCGGGGCGAGCAGGGCGTCGAACGCCGGTGAGCAGTACTGGTTGATGTTGTAGGAGCCCTGGCAGGAGTAGTCGCTGCTCAGCGTCGAGCCGGCGTCCGGGACGTCGAGCAGGTAGCTGCGGGAGAGCAGGTACATGTCGTATCTCCCGGCGAGCAGGTCCGGCTCCTGGGCGTCGTAGTCGGCGACCTGGATCGTCGCCTCGACCCCGACCGCGCGCAGCATCCCCTGCACGGCGGTCGCCAGGGTCGGCAGTTCGGCGCGGTTGGCGTAGGTCCCCAGGCTCACCCGCAGCGGGTTGTCCTGCCCGAACCCGGCCTCTGCGAGCAGGGTCCTGGCACCGTCGACGTCCGGGGCCGGTGGGCGCTCCTGCGAGCCCCACGCGACGGCCGGACCGAACAGCTCCGAGGCCGGGACGGCGGACCCGGCCAGTGCCTGCTCACCGAGCGCGGTCCGGTCGATCGCCATCGCGATCGCCCGGCGCACCCGGACATCGTCGAACGGGGGCGCGGACTGGTTGAGCAGCAGCGAGTCGGTGCGCGGCGAGGCGACCGTCTCGTTGACGTACCCGTCGGACCCGGTGAACTCCAGCGCCGCGGACTCGGGCAGCTCCTGGGCGATGTCGACGTCGCCGGCGCGCAACGACAGTGCACGGGCCGCCGGGTCGGACACGAAGTTCGCGGTGACACCGGCGAGCCGGGGACGGCCTCCCCAGTAGCCGTCGAAGCGGGCCAGGGTCGCGCTCCGGGTGCCGTTGATCGCGGTGATCCGCATCGGCCCGGTCCCGGTGCCCTGGACCGTCGGTGGATTCGACGCGTAGGCGGCCGAGGACAGGATCGCGGTGTTCGCGCTGCTCAGGCGCAGCGGCAGGATCGGGTCCGGGGCGGCGGTGGACACCTTCACCGCGTCCGCGCCGTCGGCGACGGCCCTCAGCCCGAGCCTTGATCGCGCGTGGCGGGGCGCTGACACCGGCGACCCAGTTCAGCGACGTGACGACGGCGGCCGGGGTCAGAGGCGTCCCGTCCTGGAACGTCACGTTCGGCCGGAGCACGAACCGCCAGGTCCGCGGGCCGGTCTGCGCCCACTCGGTGGCCAGCGACGGCCGGGCGACCCCGTCCGCGCCGGAGGCGATCAGCGACTCGGAGACACCGAGCTGGGAGACGACCAGCGCGTCGTCGGTGTCCAGGCCGTAGCCCGCGCTCGGCGAGAACGCCATGGCGACCGTCAGCTGCGCGTCCGGGACGACGGCCCCGGATCCGGCCTCGCCGCCCCCGCAGGCCGTGACGAGACCCAGCGCGGCGCAGGCCAGGGCGAGGCCGACACGTCGTCGGGTGGTGGGCGGGGCGGCAGACATCCTGGGCGAGACCTCTCGCAGAACCGGAAGATCGGGTCGAGGCGCCGGTGTCTCCGACCGCCCGAGAGATCGTCTGCAAGGCTGCGCAGACCGTCAAGAGATGTGCGTCAACGCGCATGTGTCGTAACTGCCACAGTTTCGCACCAAACGGGCACGGCTGCTACTAATGAGCGGTGGTGAAGACCAGGGCCCGGACGGGTGCCGCACCGGACCTCGATCCGACCCGTCCTCGCAGGTGGCGGCCCCGTCAGATCGCCCAGATCGCGGCCCTGCCGCCGGTCATGCGGCTGCTGGTGCTCACCCAGCTCGCGTTCAACGTCGGCTTCTACATGGTGCTGCCCTACCTGGCCATGCACCTCGCCGACGACCTCGGGCTCGCCGCCGCGATGGTCGGTCTGGTGCTCGGGCTGCGGACGTTCGGCCAGCAGGGCCTGTTCGTCGTCGGCGGCGCCCTGGCCGACCGGTACGGGCCGAAGCCGGTCGTGCTGGCCGGCTGCGCGCTGCGGGTGCTCGGGTTCGTCCTGTTGGGGTTGGCCGGGTCGGCGGCCGGGGTGATCGCCGGGGCGCTGCTGACCGGGTTCGCCGCGGCGCTGTTCTCGCCGGCGGTGGAGTCGTCGCTGGCCCGCGAGGCCGGCGAGCGCGAACGCTCCGGCGAGGGCCCGGCCCGTTCCGAGGTGTTCGCCCTGTTCGCGGTGAGCGGACAGGTCGGGACCGTGACCGGCCCGCTGGTCGGGACTGCACTGCTGCTGGTGGACTTCCGGCTGGCCTGCGCGGTCGCGGCGTTCGCGTTCGTCCTGGTCGGGCTCGCGCACCTGCGCTGGCTGCCACGCCGCCCGGCCGCGCACGCCGGCGAGCCGCTGCTGGCCGGCTGGACCGAGGTGCTGGCCAACCGCCGCTTCCTGGCCTTCGCGGCGGGCTACTCGGGCTGGCTGCTCTGCTACAACCAGCTCTACCTGGCCCTGCCCGACGAACTGCGCCGCGCGACCGGCGGGCAGTCCGCGCTGGGCTGGCTGTTCGTGCTGTCCTCGGCGATGGTCATCCTCGGTCAGCTCCGGATCACCGGCTGGGCGCGACGCATCGGACGCGGACGGGCGATCGTGCTCGGCTTCTCCCTGATGGCGCTCTCGTTCGCCGCGGTCGGGCTGGCGCGGCTGCTGCCGGACCCGCCGTCCTGGGCGGTGCTGGCGCCTGCCGTGACGATGGTCGTGCTGCTCACGCTCGGCGAGATGCTGGCCGTCCCGGTCGCGCAGGACCTGGTCCCGCAACTGGCCGGGGAGCGACGCCTCGGCGCCTACTTCGGGGTGCTGTCCTCGGCCGGCGGGGTGGCGGTGCTGATCGGCTCGACGGCCGTGGGTGCGCTGCTGGATCCGGCCGTCCCGGCCGCCGTGCCGTTCTTCGTGCTCGCCGCGGTGCCGATCCTCGGCGCCCTGGTCCTGGCGACCCTGGCCCGCCGCGGCGCGCTCGCCGCCCAGGAACCTGCCGGACAGGTGGCGCCTGCCTGACGATCGTTCAGGCCGGCGCCACGACGTCGAGCCCGAGCTCTCCCGCCACGGCGCCGAGTCGACGGTCGTACGTCACGAAGGCGAGGCCGACGACGTCGAGCCACAGGGCCGAGACGATGTGGATCGCGTCGAGGGAACGGAGCATCGGCTGCTCCAGCTCACCGGCCCGGTCCAGAAGCGCAGAGTCGAGAGACACCATCGCGACCGCGTCGAGCACCTCGACGGCCGCGTCGAGCTCCTCCGCCATCGCCGTCGGGTCGACGAGGACGCCCCGCTCGGAGTGGTTACCCCGCCGGACGGCTCGGACGACCTCGGTACGGGCGAGCGCGGACGTCACCAGCGGCTCGTCGGAACGCTCGTCCAGCCACTGGAACAGGGACTCGGACCCTGCCTCCTCGCGCACCAGCTTGACCAGCGCATTCGAGTCGAGATAGATCAACGGTCCTCGGACTCGCGCAGGTGCTCCAACGCCTCGCTCAGGGGCGGAACGTCAGTCCGTCTCGGCAGCGGCCGACGGCCTGCCAACCCTCCCCGCCGACGCGGCGGGACGAGCACTCCACCGGCCACGAGTTCTTCCACCCGCCGCTCCTCGTCGGATGCCGGGACCAACCAGCCGACGAGATGTCCACCGCTGGTCACCCGCCCGGTCTGGCCGGCGGCCGACAGCTCAGCGAGGATCTTGCCCGCATTGCGCAGCTCCCGGATCCCCACCTCACGCTCAGGGTCGCGAGGCTCGGGGACCGACACGTCGGAGGACATGTCGGTCAGTCTAGCCGGAATGACCGACAGTGGTCAGTCGTGCCGGTCCGGGTGCCAGACGACCAGGGCCGACCGACGGTCCACGGGGACGAGGTCGCGGCGGTAGGACTGGTGCACCGCGGCCGCGGCCTGCTGGCCCGCGGTCCGGGCGGCGGCCAGCTCCGCGGTGAGCTCCTCGACACGCTCGCGCAGCTCACCGACCATCTGCTCCAGCTCGATGATCCGCTTCACCCCGGCGAGGTTGACGCCCTCGTCCTGGGACAGGCGCTGGACCTCGCGCAGCAGGGCGATGTCGCGAGCGGAGTAGCGGCGCCCGCCACCGGCCGACCGGCCCGGGCTGACCAGCCCGAGACGGTCGTAGCTGCGCAGCGTCTGGGCGTGCAGCCCGGCGAGCTCGGCGGCCACGGAGATCACGAACACCGGGCTGTCGGCGCCGGCGCCCGGCGGCAGGCCGGTCTCGGTCGGGCGCGGGCCCTCGCCCGCACCGTGCCCCCGTCGTGCCGCCACCGCCGTCACCTCCCAGCGTTCCCGAGCAGGTCGGCCCGGGGGTCGAACGACTTCGTCGCCTCGGCGTAGGCCTGCAACGCCTCGGCCGCGGCGTCGTCCAGCTTCTGCGGGACGGCCACCTCGACCGTGACCAGCAGGTCGCCCTTCTTGCCGTTCTTGCGCTCCACCCCGCGACCGCGCACCCGCAGGGTGCGGCCGCTGGTGGTGCCGGCCGGGATCTTCAGCGACACCGTCGCGTCCAATGTCGGCACGGTCAGGGTCGCACCCATGGCCAGCTCGGGGAAGGTCACCGGAACGGTGACGACCAGGTCGTCCGCGTTCTTCGTCGACCGCGCCAGGAGCCGGTGCGGCGTCACGCGCACCAGCACGTACAGGTCGCCGGCGGGTGCACCGCCGCGGCCGGGCTCGCCCTGACCGGCGAGACGGACCTTCTGCCCGTCGTCCACACCGGCCGGCACGCGCACGGTCAACGACCGGGTGCGGGTACTGACGCCCTCGCCCCGGCACTCCGGGCACGGGTCGTCGATGATGCGGCCGGTGCCACGGCAGTCGCGGCACGGCTCGGAGAACGCGAACGATCCCTGGCTGCGGCTGACCAGCCCGACGCCGTTGCAGGTCGGGCAGCTCCGCGGCGTCGTGCCGGGCTTGGACCCGGTACCGCCGCAGCGCTCGCAGCGCCCCGGCGAGGACAGCCGGATCGGCAGCGTCGCGCCGCGCACCGCGTCGGAGAAGGAGATCCGGACCTCGCTCTCGACGTCCGCGCCACGCTGACCACGCGGGGCGCTCGCCCCGCCACCACCGCGCCCGGCCTGGCCGAAGATCCCGCCGAGCAGGTCGTTGATGTCGGTCGGCCCGCCGGCACCACCGCGCCCGCCACCCGCCTGACCGAACAGGTCACCGAGGTCGAAGCTCTGCGGCCCGCCGCCCGCACCACCGCGCGGGAAGCCGCCGCCGGGGAATCCCCCGCCACCGAAGCCGCCGCCACCGGCGAACATGTCGCGGGTCTCGTCGTACTCCTTGCGCTTGTCGGCGTCGGCGAGCACGCCGTAGGCCTCGGAGACCGTCTTGAACCGGGCCTCGGCCTTGGTGTCACCGGGGTTGGCGTCGGGGTGCAGCTCGCGGGCGAGCTTGCGGTACGCCTTCTTGATCTCGTCCGCGGACGCCGTCTTCGAGACACCCAGCTCGCGGTAGTAATCCTTCTCGATCCAGTCGCGCTGGGTCATCCCGCCTCCTCTCCGGCTTCGGCTCCGGCCCGGGGAGATGCCGGGCCGGAGCCTCGCGTCCACGTCGATCACCGGCCGGCGGCCGGATGGTGTTCCGGCCTCAGGCCGGGTCCTGCGGCCCGTCCGAGCCGGGTCCGCCGTCCCCGGGCTCCGCCGCAGGGTGGGCGGGCGGTGGCTCGGCCGCCTCGGCGACGACCTCCGGCGCGACGTCGTTCTCCGCGCGGTCGCGCACCGTCACCATCGCCGGTCGCAGCACCCGATCCGAGATCCGGTACCCGCGACGCAGCACGGTGCTCAGCATCGTGACAGTCGGCCCGCTCGCCTCGGCCGGCTCGTGCTGGACGGCCTCGTGCAGCGAGGGGTCGAACAGCTCGTCCTCGGCGCCGAAGGGCTCCAGGCCGAGCTTGTTCACCACCCCGACGACCTTGTCGGCCGCCGACTTGAACGCGCCGGTCAGATCGCCGTGCTGCTCGGCGCGCTCGAAGTCGTCGAGCACGGTGAGCAGGTCGGAGACGAAGGAGACCTTGGCCGAGAGCAGCGTGCTCTCCCGGTCCCGGTCGGCCCGGCGCCGGTAGTTGGCGTACTCGGCGGAGACGCGCTGCAGGTCCGCGGTGCGCTCGGCGACCTCGGCCGTCAGCTTCTCCACCTCGGGGTCGGCCCCGTCGCCCGGGCCGGCCGCCCGGGCCGGGAGCGGACTCGCTCCCGGCCTCGGCGACGGTGTCCGACGGGGTGTCCGCGACGTGGTCACCGGTGTCGTCGGGCCGTGGCTCACCGGTCACCGGGTCCACCCTGCGGCGGTCCCGGATCGTGACCGGCTCGTCCTGCTGCTTGTCGTGCTTCGCCTCGCCGCCGACCGTCCTGTCCTGGGGAAGGTCGCCGGTGCTCACGTGGCGCCCTTGTCCTTGTCCTTGTCGTCGTCGTCCACGATCTCGGCGTCGACCACGTCGTCCTGGCCGCCATCGGCCTGGGTGCCACCGGCGGCACCGGCGTCACCCTCGGCTCCCGGGGCACCCTCGGCACCGGGCTGGGCGTAGAGCGCCGAGCCCATCTTCTGCGACTCGGTGGCGAGCTTCTCCATCGACGCCTTGATGGCGTCGTTGTCGGTGCCCTTGAGCGCCTCCTGGGTCTCCCCGAGCGCGGCGTTCACCGAGTCCTTGACCTCGGACGGGAGCTTCTCGTCGTTCTCCTTGACGAACTTCTCCGTCTGGAACACGAGCGTCTCGGCCTGGTTGCGGGTCTCGACGTCCTCGCGGCGCTTGCGGTCCTCGTCCGCGTGCGCCTCGGCCTCCTGCACCATCCGGTCGATCTCGTCCTTGCCGAGGCTGGACCCGCCGGTGATCGTCATCTCCTGGCTCTTGCCGGTGCCCGTGTCCTTGGCGGACACGTTGACGATGCCGTTGGCGTCGATGTCGAAGGACACCTCGATCTGCGGCACGCCACGCGGAGCCGGCGGGAGCCCGGTCAGCTCGAACATGCCGAGCTTCTTGTTGTACGCCGCGATCTCGCGCTCGCCCTGGAAGACCTGGATCTGCACCGACGGCTGGTTGTCGTCGGCCGTGGTGAAGACCTCCGAGCGCTTGGTCGGGATCGTCGTGTTCTTCTCGATCAGCTTGGTCATCACGCCGCCCTTGGTCTCGATGCCCAGGGACAGCGGGGTGACGTCGAGGAGCAGGACGTCCTTGACCTCACCGCGGAGGACACCGGCCTGCAGCGCGGCGCCCGCGGCGACGACCTCGTCCGGGTTGACGCCCTTGTTGGGCTCCTTGCCGCCGGTGAGCTCCTTGACCAGCTCGGTCACGGCGGGCATCCGGGTGGAACCACCGACGAGCACCACGTGGTCGATCGAGCCGACCGGAATGCCGGCGTCCTTGACGACCTGGTTGAACGGGTTACGGGTCCGCTCGAGCAGGTCCGAGGTGATCTTCTGGAACTCCGCGCGGGACAGCGTCTCGTCCATGAACAGCGGGTTCTTGTCCGAGTCGACCGTGATGTAGGGCAGGTTGATGCCGGCCGAGGACGAGCTGGACAGCTCGATCTTCGCCTTCTCCGCGGCCTCGCGCAGCCGCTGCATCGCCATCTTGTCCTTGGTCAGGTCGATGCCCTGGGCGGACTTGAACTTGTCCACGAGCCAGGTGACGATCCGCTCGTCCCAGTCGTCGCCACCGAGGTGGTTGTCGCCGTTGGTCGCCTTGACCTCGACGACGCCCTCCGCGATCTCCAGCAGCGAGACGTCGAACGTGCCGCCACCGAGGTCGAAGACCAGGATGGTCTGCTCCTTGTCGCCCTTGTCCAGGCCGTAGGCCAGAGCGGCCGCGGTCGGCTCGTTGACGATCCGGAGCACGTTCAGGCCGGCGATCTGCCCGGCCTCCTTGGTGGCCTGGCGCTGGGCGTCCTCGAAGTAGGCCGGCACGGTGATGACCGCGTCGGTGACCTCGTCGCCCAGGTAGGACTCGGCGTCGCGCTTGAGCTTCTGCAGCACCCGGGAGCTGATCTCCTGCGGGCCGTAGGTCTTGCCGTCGATGTCCGACGTGTCCCAGTCCGTACCGATGTGCCGCTTCACGGAGCGGAACGTGCGGTCGGAGTTGGTGACGGCCTGGTTCTTGGCCGACTGGCCGACCAGTACCTCACCGTTGCGCGCGAACGCGACGACCGACGGTGTGGTGCGGGAACCCTCCGAGTTCGCGATCACCGTCGGCTCGCCACCCTCGAGGACAGCGACGACGGAGTTGGTGGTCCCGAGGTCGATACCGACCGTACGAGCCATGTGACTGCCTCCGTTTTTGATCGTGCGTGTTTCAGGTCTGAGTTGACTCGACTCAAGTTGTACCAGGACGGGGAGCGACGTTCACATCGTCCTTGAGCATGTCCTGCGCAACCTGCTCGTACCCGATCCAACGGGTGGGCATACAGACTTGTTCCCAGGCGGCTCAACTTTCTCGTGACACGGCCTTGACCAGCGGCGACGGGTGGTGCGGCGGGTCACCGTGTCCTGCGCCGTTCACCGGCGTGAACGAATCGGCCGCGTTCCGGCGGTGCCCGGCCCCGTCTGTACCTACCGTGCCCGGGTGCACCGCGAGGAGGAGGGGACGCGATGACCGAGCCGCGGGCCGGTGGGTCGCCGGGCTTCAACTGGAGCGACGTCCCCGTCGTCAACTGGTTCCTGCCCGAACCCGGACTCCCCGACGGTGTCGCCCTGGAGGACCTGCCCGCCGTGGACTGGTCCGGCTGGAGGCTGCAGGACAAGATCGCCTGGACGGCGCAGGGAAGCGGCGCGCAGGCCATCGACTCCACCCACGGCGCGCTGGACAATCTGAGCGGCCGGTTCCGGGAGTCCGACGACGCGGTCCGCCGGCATCTGGACGCGATGCGTGTCGGATGGCAGGGCCGGGCGGCCGGGAGTGCGACCGAGGCACTGACCCGGGTGGCCGCGGCGGGTGGTGCCGCCGGCGACGCCTCGGGCGAGGGCACGGTCCCGGTGGGGACCTACGGCCACTCGTTCGACGGGTTGAAGAACAAGTTCACCTACCACGAGAGCCCGTTGACGACCACGCTCGGTGACTGGGCACCGGTCGCCAAGGGGGCGGCGCTGGCGGTCCCCGTGCTGGCCGGATTCAGTGTCGGCGACGAGCTGGCCAAGATCGTCATGAACGCGTCCGAGGGCAAGCGCGCGGACCACCTGCTGCAGGCACACGAGAGCGCTGCACGCGCGGCCGTGAGCACCTTCCCGAGCGCCTCCCCGTCGTCGGGGCCACCGATCGGTGGCCCGCCCGCCACGACCGGCGGAACCGGAACCGGTGGGACCGG
>JAKDNL010000214.1 GCA_030451825.1 Pseudonocardia sp.
GACCACCGTGCGCGCCGTGTCCACGATGTCCTCGACCGATGTCAGAGCCCAGATGTGGGACGGCCCCAAGGCGCTCCACCCTCGGTCATCGAGGAGCAACACGTGGCGGCCGTTCGTCAGGACGGCCTCGTGGCGCGCCGATACCGAGATCCGCCGGGTGTCAGCGACATCGAACCCGACACCGGACTCGACATCGACGAACGTCACCAGGCGTGTCACCGAAGCCATTTGCCGATCATCGCAGGTGGCGTCGGTGTTTCAGGGGCCGGAGTCAGGCCGGTGCTCGGCGCGCCGCGGTGTCCTTGACCTCCTGCGGAAGGGCATCGGCAATCAGAAGGCGGGGCAGCAGATCGGGTTCGGTGGTGATCGCTCGGAACGTCAGGCCGATGGTGATTTCGTGGTCCGGTCGGTGCTCGACAGTGATCGGATCGCCCACGCGAACCAAGCCGGGATGCAGGACGCGCAGATAGGCGCCGGGCACGCCGGCCCGGGTGAACGTCGTGACCCACCCATGGACGTCGAGCCAGGCCGCGAACGTGCGGCACGGGATGCGCGGGACCGCGACCTCGAGCACGAGATCGTCGCCGACGCGCCAACGCTCCCCGATCCGTGCACCGGTCACCTCGACCCCACGCGTCGTCAGGTTCTCCCCGAAGGACCCGGGACGTAGGTCCCCGAGAGTCGACTGCCAGGCGTCGAGGTCCTCGCGGGCGTAGGCGTACACGGCCTGGTCGACGCCGCCGTGATGAGCGGGGTCGCAGATCGGGTCACCGGCCAGGCCGCTGCCCCCGGGTTCTGGGGCCCGCACCGACACCGGCCCCGCCACCGGCTGCTTGTCGATGCCGCTCACGCCGGTCTTGGCCGCGACCGGCCGGACGATGCCGACGTTGAGCGAATCGACGAGAGACACATCGTCAGGCTATGGCCACAACGCCGGCCGCGCGCATGATCCGGCCCCGCTAGCTCGAGTGTTCGCCACGGGTGAGCATGCCGACGCCGACCCATCCCCAGTACACCCGGTGGTGGGCGATCAGTCCGTCACGGATCTCCATGACCTCCACGATGTCCATCTGGTCACCGTCGGGGGATTCGCGCGGGTACTCCCAGGTGACGCGCGAGCCATCGGCGAGAAAGCCCGTCCGGTATCGCCGGCGCTGGGCCGGCTGGTTGGCGAAGACCTTCTCGACGAACTGCCGGAGGTCGTCGCTGCCCCGGATGATGCCCTCGTCGGTACCCAGCAGGTGACAGACGAGTGGGCTTTCCAGGGTGGCGTCGGGTTGGTAGAGCGCCAACGCCGCGTCCAGGTCGTGCGCCCCGAGGGCGTCGTCCCAGGCGGTGAAGATGTGCTCGATCTGCTCGTCGGTGGCGGTCGTGTACTCGGCCATGTCGTCGTTCACTCCTATGGGCGGGTGTCGTCGGTGGACGACGTCGACGGTAGGAGCACGAAACTTCGGTCCCGGGCAAACCGTGGCTGTGCCAGCCTGAGGATATGACCGAGCAGCCGGATGCATCAGCGGTACGGGAGCGCGACCTCGGCCCGATCGCCGTCCTGATCGGCGACCCGACCCGGGCAGCGATGCTGGCGGCCCTCGCCGAGGGGCACGCGCTACCCTTCGCCCGGAGCTGCCTCGACTGGACCGAGCGCCGACCCCATCTCACCGGAGCACTACCGGCAGCGATCACCGCCCGGCTCGTGGAGCTGGGCTGGCTCACCGCCGGGACGGGACGAGGACTGCGGGTCGCCGCCGACTTCGACCAGCGGCTCAACTCATGGCTCCCGAGGCAGTAACCGCCCGGCTGTTACGGTCCGGTCGGGCGAGAGGCCGCATCCGCAGCGCGCCGCCGTCGATGATGGGAAGGCCCGTGGCGACTCGACGCGGCTCGCGTGAAGAGCGACGCGCCGAGATCGTCCGCGTCGCGGCCGCGGTGTTCGCGCAGCACGGGTACGGCGCCGCGACGCTGCAGGAGATCGCCGACCGGTTGGCGGTCACCAAGACCAGCCTCTATCGCCATGTGCAGGGCAAGGAGGAGTTGCTCGGCGCGATCGTCGGCGAGGCGCTCGGTGACGGCCGGGCTATCCTCGAGCGATATCGGCAGGCCGAGGGCCCCGTTCTCGAGCGGCTGCGGGGCGTCGTCGCGGACCACGTCCGGCACTTCGTCCGCAATCTCGACGTCACCACGGTCTACCTGCACGAGATGCACCGGCTCCCGACGACGTTGCGGGAGCGGTTCGATCACGACGGCATGGACTACCAGCGCTCCATGCGCGATCTGGTGCAGGAGGGCCGTTCGGCGGGTGTCGTGCGGTCCGAGCTGGACCCCGGTCTCGTCGCGCTGCAGATCCTGGGGTCGATCACATGGATGTACCGCTGGTACCGGCCCGGTGGGCGGCTCGACCCGGACGCGATCGCCGACCAGCTCGCGGAGGTCATGGTGAACGGGCTCGCCGTTCCCCAGGGCGGCACGAGCCTCGGCCGACGTCCCCGCAAGCGGGTCAGCGGACGGCCCCCGGCGGGTGCGCTGGACAGTGCCGAGGGTGCCGGCGGTGCACGTCTGCGCCGGTCCGAAGTGGTCGAGGTGGCCGCGTCCGTGTTCGCCGCGCGCGGCTACGGCGGAGCCTCGCTGCAGGAGATCGCCGACCGGCTGGGGATCCTCAAGGGCAGCCTCTACCACTACATCGACGCCAAGGACGACCTGCTGCTCGAGGTCGTACAACGCACCTACGACGGCGGGTACTCGCGGCTCCGTCAGCACGTCGAGATGCCCGGTGACGTCCCCGACCGGCTCCGCAACCTGATCACCGACCAGGTCATGTTCTTCGTCAACAACGTCACCCCGACATCGGTCTACCTGCACGAGTCGCACCGGCTCCCCGACGCCGTCGGCACTCGGCTCCGTCGCGCCGGTCCCGGTTATCACGAGTCCATCCGCAGCCTGTTCGACGAGGGCCGCCGGGCCGGCACGATCCGCGCCGACATGGATCCGGGCCTCGCCGCGCTGCAGGTACTGGGATCGCTGAACTGGATGTACCGCTGGTACCACCCGGGCGGGCGGCTCATGCCCGCCCGGATCGCCGACCAGCTGGCCGACGTCGTCCTGCACGGGGTCGCCGCCCCTGCGGAGGCGGACTCGACGGATCGGACGGCTCAGTAGGAGCGCGGCAGCCCGAGGCCGGCCGTCGCGACGTGGTTGAGCGCCATCTCCCGCGACACCGGTACCGACCGCAGCAACCGCAGGTAGGCGAACCGATCGAACATCATCGACTCGCCGGTGAACCCGCTGCCGCCGAAGGACTGCAGCGCGGCGTCGGCCGCCTTCAGCCCGGCGTCGCAGGCCGCGATCTTCGCGACGTTCGACTCCAGGCCCGCCTGGCCGCCCTCGCCGTAGAGCCGAGCGGCGTCGCCGAGGAGCGCCCACGCCGCCTCGAGAGCCACGTAGGCCTCCGCGAGCGGGTGCGCGACGGCCTGGTGGCTGCCGATCGGGACGTCGAACACGACCCGTTGCCCGGCGTAGGCCGTCGCCCGGTTCAGACACCAGCGACCGATCCCGACCGCCTGCGCCGCGACCACCAGCCGTTCCGGGTTCAGGCCGTCGAACACCGCACGCATGCCGCGGCCGGTCTCACCGATCACGGCGTTGCCGGGGACGTCGACGCCGTCGAGGAACACCGTCCACTGGTTCTCGGCGACCGGCACGTGTACGTCGACCCGGTGCAGGGCGAGCCGGCTGTCGGGCAGGTCGAGTGCGAGCAGGGTCAGACCGCCGGATTCGACGTCCCGGGCCACCAGCACCATCACATCCGACGAGTCGACGGCCGAGATGTAGGTCTTCTCGCCGCTCACCCGCCAGCCGTCGCCGACGCGCTCGGCACGGGTGGCGAGGTTGGCCGAGTTCGACCCCGCGCCCGGTTCGGTGAGCGCGAAGCAGAACCTGAGCTCGCCGGAGGCGATACCGGGAAGCCAGCGCCGCCGCTGATCGGCCGTGCCATGCCGGGCGATGATGCTGCCCGCCACCGCGGTCGAGATCGTGAGCTTCGGCGCCGGGTACCCGCCGGCGGCGAGCCGCTCGACGACCAGGCAGAGGTCGGCGGTGTCCCCTGCGCCGCCGTGCTCCTCGGGAAGCGAGATCGCGGGGAGCCCGGCGCGGCGCAGATCCTGCCACTGCGCCTCGGCGGCCTGCTCGTCGCCGAGGCTGCGGTCGGCGTACTTCTCGCCGAGCGCGAACGCGAGCCGGGCCAGTTCGGCGCGTTCCGTGGCCCCGGTCGGTGCCGTCCCGGTCATGATCTCTCCTCCAGGGCATCCGAGTACAGGGCATCGATCTCGTCGGCGTAGAGCTCGGCGATGCGGTGCCGGCGCAGCTTCGACGTCGGGGTCAGCTCGTCGCCGCCGGGAAGCCACTCGGTGTCGCACAGGTGGAAGCGCCGGACCCGTTCGGGGCGCGCCAGCCGGGCGTTGCCCGCCTCGACCGCGGCCGACACCTCGGCGCGCAGCCGGGGGTCACCGACGGCGTCCGCCTCGGCGACACCGTTGCGGGCCGCCCAACCGGTGACCTGCACCCGGTCCAGGACGATCAGGGCGCTCAGGTAGGCCCTGGCGTCCCCGACGACGCACACGTGCCCGATCAACGGGCTCGCGGTTCCCACCGCGGCCTCCACCGCCACCGGCGAGATGTTCTTCCCCTGGGCGTTGATGATCAGTTCCTTGGCCCGGCCGAGGATCGAGAGGTACCCGTCGTCATCGAGCTCGCCGAGATCACCGGTGTGCAGCCAGCCGTCGGGGTCGATCGCGGCCGCGGTGGCGTCGCGCCGGTGGTGGTACCCGGCCATGATCTGCGGCCCGCGAAGCAGCACCTCGCCGCCGTCGCCGATGCGCAGCTCCATCCCGAGACTCGCGGTTCCGACCTTGCCGATCCTGATCGTGGCAGGGCCGACGGTCGTGCCGGCGCCGGTGCTCTCGGTCAGGCCGTAGGCCTCGCCGAGCGGGACGCCGACGGCATGGAAGAACTCCATCACCGGGCCGGGGTTGGGCGCCGTGGCGACGAGTGCGACCAGCAGCCGGTCCAACCCGACCGCGCGCTTCCAGTCACGGACCCCGATCTCCCGGAACTCGGCCGACGCGTCGGCGACGTCGTCCGGGACGGTGATTCCGGCCTGGCACGCACGAACCTGGGCGTAGGCGGCCTCCAGCCCGGTGTCGAGATGTTTGCGGGCGGTCACGTCGAGCCCGTCGCGCCAGGTCGCGAAGTCGGAGCGGAGCTTCTCGAACACGCGCGGCGGCCCGAAGAAGTAGCCCGGCCGCGCGTGCGCCACGACGTCGAGGACCACTCGCGGATCGGCGCAGGTGACGATCTCCCAGCCGGTCAACATCGGGATGTAGTACCCGCCCAGCCGGTCGCCGACGTGCGCCGCCGGCAGCCAGGAGATCACCGTCGTCCCCGGCGGCAGACCCAGCTCGGAGTTGGTGGCGACGGCCGTGGCGAGCACGGCCCGGTGGGTGATCCGGACACCTTTCGGGGCGCCCGTGGTGCCGCTGGTGTAGATCATCGTGAGCACGTCGTCGGGGCGCGGAGCTTCGGGGGCGGGCCCCGCGGGGTCGCCTGCCTCGGCGATCTCCCGCAGAGGGCGCCATCCGTCGTGGTCGTCGAGGCCGCCGTCGACGAGGAAGCGCAGTGCCGGCAGGTCCATCCCGTCCGGTGCGCCGGCGAGCCCTCGCTCGCTGATCACGACCGAGGCCCCGGAGTCGAGCAGGACGTGACGCAACTGCTCCGGCGCGGTCGTCGGGTAGAGCGAGACGGTCACCGCGCCGAGTGTGATCGCGGCCAGATCCACCGGGTAGAACTCCGGCCGGTTGCGCAGCAGCAGCGCGATGGTGTCGCCGGCCCGGACACCCAGCGCCGCGAACCCGGCCGCCAGCCCGGAGGCGGCGCGGTCGAGCTCGTCCCACGTCAGCGACGTCGACCCGTCGTGTGCCCGGACCGCGACGGCACCCGGGCGAGCCGCGACCGTGCTCCGGAAGACCGACAACACCGTGTCCGTCTCGGCGACCCTGCGCACCGGGGGTGTGCTCATGGCGGTCCTCTCGACGTCGGGCGACCGGACCCGGACGCTAACGAGCGGTCGACGACCGGGATAAGGGCCGAGACAAGTTACCAACCGTTTGGTCTAACTCAGCGGGCTCGACCGCTGCGCAACCCCACCCAAGGGCCCGCGGTTCAGAAGATCACCGCAGGTATCGCGGTCTGTGGTGCACAGCTCGAGCGGCATTGACCACCAACCGACCGATAGATAACGTCCGCGGTGTCCAAACGGCAGGTGTCACCACCTCGGCCGGTGCGACGACGAAGGGGCACGCGATGGCGCGGCGCACACCGTCGGTTCCCGAGGCCGGGCGAAACGGCTCGGCCGGCCCGGTTCAGGTGACGGAAGAGGACGGCGTCGCCACCGTCCTGGTGGACAGCCCCCCGGTGAACGCGATGGGGCGCGTCGTGCTCGACGGTCTCGGCGACGCCGCCGAGCACCTGAGCACCGCACGCGAGGTTCGTGCCGTCGTGCTGAGCGGGGTCGGCACGACGGCGTTCATGGCCGGCGCAGACATCGGGGAGTTCGAGCAACTGCGCGCCGAGCCCGGGGCGATGGAGGCACACAGCCTGCGGGCCCGAGCCGTGTTCGACGCCTGGCAGGCCCTCCCCCAGCCAGTGGTGGCCGCCGTGCAGGCCAGCGCCGTCGGAGGCGGCCTGGAGATCGCACTGCTGTGCGACCTGATCGTCGCCGACCCCGGAGCCCGGTTCGGGCTGCCCGAGGTGAAGCTCGGCCTCATCCCCGGCGGGGGCGGGACCCAGCGGCTGCCCGGACGGATCGGCACCGCGGCGGCCAAGGAGATGCTGTTCCTCGGGTCGACGATCGATGCGGACCGCGCCGTCGCCCTCGGCCTGGCGAACCGGATCAGCGCGCCGGGCGCGGCCCTCGCCGAGGCACAGGAGCTGGCAGGTCGTATCGCAGCACTCCCCCGGATCGCCGTGACCTGCGCCAAGCGCGCCGTCGGCGGGGCGATCAGCGGGGAGGCGCTGGACCGCGAACGGGAGATCTTCCTGGAGACGTTCGCGTCCCGGGACTTCGCCGAAGGCTTCGCCGCCTTCCAGGAGAAGCGCGCGCCGCGCTTCGTGCACCAGTAGGAGGGCCGGTGAGCGCAGCATTCCTGCTCGGGGGCGCCCGGACGCCGTTCGGGCGCTTCGGTGGCGCACTGAGGTCCGTACCCAGCGTCGAGCTGGCCGCCTTCGGCATGCGCGCCGCGCTGGACCGGGCCGGGCTCGAGCCCGGCGAGGTCGACGAGGTGTACTCCGGTGTCACCATCCCGGCCGAGGAGGCCCTCGACGGGTCCATCCCGGCCCGCGTCGCGATGTTGCGCGCGGGGATCCCCGAGTCCCGGCTGTCCCTGACCATCGACCGTGCCTGTTGCTCGTCGATGACCGCCGTGCAGCTGGCCGTGCGCGCCCTGCGGGCCGGCGACGCCGACGTGGTGCTGGCCGGCGGCGCGGACAACATGGGCCGGGCCGCGTTCCTGATGACCCCGGAGATCCGGTGGGGCATCCGGCGGGGTGGGCCGGCGTTGAAGGACCCGATGGCCGAGCCGGGATCGGACATCGGCGGCAAGCCCGTCGCGGTCGACGCCGGCGAGGTCGCCGCCGAGCACGGCGTGACGCGCGAGGACGCCGACCGGTTCGCGCTGCGCTCGCACCAGCAGTACTTCCGCGCTCGTGACGAGGGCTACTTCGACGACGAGACGGTGCCGTTCGAGAGCCGGGACGGAGCGAGTCTCCAGGAGGACGAGGGTCCGCGGCGGGACACGTCGATGGAGCGGCTGGCCGGCATGCGCACGATCTTCGACGGGCCGCTGGTCACCCCCGGCAATGCTCCGGGGCAGGACGCCGGTGCCTGCTACGTGGTGCTGGTCTCGGAGCGGTTCGCGGCACGCCGGGGCCTGGCCCCGCCGGCCCGGATCGCGGGAACGGGCAGCGTCGCGCGGGCGCCCCGCGAGATTCCGGTCGCACCCGCCCCGGCTCTGGAGAAGGCGGCCGCGGCGGCCGGCTGGCAGCCGGCGGAACTGGACGCGCTGGAGATCAACGAGGCGTTCGCCTGCGTCCCGCTCACCGCGGCGCGGGTACTGGCCCGCGGCGATGAGGCGCTCGAACGGCAGTTCCTGGGCCGGCTGAACCCCCATGGCGGAGCGGTCGCGATCGGTCACCCCCCGGGTGCCTCCGGTGCCCGGTTGGTGCTCACCCTGGCGCGGACGCTGCGCGCCCGCGGCGGCGGGCGCGGCGGTGCGTCGATCTGCGGCGGGCTCGGCCAGGCCGACGCCGTCGTGCTCGAGGCCGACTGATGGATCCCGCGCTGGCCACGTTCAGCCCGACCGCGTTGCAGGGGCGGATCGCGCTGGTGACCGGCGGTGGGACCGGCATGGGAGCCGAGATCGCGGTCGGCTTCGCCACCCTGGGCGCCGACGTCGCAGTGCTCAGCCGCAATCGGGAGCACCTGCACGCGGTGGCCGGACGGGTGGAAGCGCTGGGCCGGCGGTGCGTGGTGCTGCCCGCGGACGTCCGCGACGCCGAGCAGGTCGCGGCGGCCGTGACCGACGCCGTCGCCGAGCTCGGCGGGCTCGACATCCTGGTCAACTCCGCGGCCGGCAACTTCCGCTGTGCCGCGGCCGAGCTGTCCCCGAACGCCTGGCGCACGGTCGTCGACATCGACCTGAACGGGACGTTCTTCTGCTCGCAGGCCGCGGCCGTCGCGATGCGGGCGAGCGGCGGCGGGGTCGTCCTCAACATCGTCGGTGACTTCGTCGACACCCACGGGGACCGGATGGCGCACGCCGCCGCGGCCAAGGCGGGGATCGCCAACCTGACGCGCACGCTGGCCAAGGAGTGGGGGCCCGACGGCATCCGGGTCAACGCGCTGGCACCGGGGCCGTTCGAGACCGACGGCGGCACCCAGGCGCTCGGACGGCGGACGGCGTTCTCCGAGATCGGCTCCCGCCTGCCCGTGGGGCGCCCCGGGCGGATGGCGGAGATCGTCGCGGCCGCGGTCTTCCTGGTCTCGGATGCCGCCACGTTCGTCACCGGCGCGAACCTGATGGTCGACGGCGGCCACTCCTGGAGCGGCTACGACCTGCCCTGCCCGAGCCTCCCGCCCGACCCCGGACGGGAGCCACCACCCCCGGAGCCTGGAGCGCGCATGAACGATGTGAAGAGGATCGCCGTCGTCGGAGGCGGTGGCCAGATGGGCAACGGGATCGGCCAGGTCGCCGCGGCGGCCGGGTTCGACGTCACCCTCGTCGACGTCGACGACGCCGCGCTCGAGCGCGGGCTCGGCCGGATCGAGAAGAGCCTGTCCCGGCTGGTGAAGGCGGACAAGCTCGGCGCCGACGAGGCCGCAGCCGTGCGCGGGCGCCTGGACACCAGCACCGACCTCGACGCGGCCGCGGCGGCGGCCGACCACGTCGTGGAGAGCATCGTCGAGGACGTCGACGCCAAGCGGGACCTGTTCCGCCGCCTCGACGAGGTCTGCCGCCCGGAGGTCGTGCTGGCGTCGAACACCTCCCAGTTCGCCATCTCGAAGATCGCCGCGGCCACGACCCGGCCGGACCGGGTGATCGGCACCCACTGGTTCAACCCGCCGCCGGTGATGCGGCTGATCGAGGTCGTCCGCGGGGTGGAGACCTCCGACGAGACCGTCGCGACGGTGCTGGAGCTGGCCCGGCGCTTCGGCAAGGAGACGATCGTCTGCCAGAAGGACACCCAGGGATTCCTCACCTCGCGGCTGATCATGGCGCTGGTGCTGGAGGCGGCCCGGGTCGTCGAGGAGGGCATCGCCGACGCCGACGACGTGAACAAGGCCTGCATGCTCGCCTTCAACCATCCGATGGGGCCGCTGGCCACGGTCGACATGGGTGGCCTGGAAACCATGGAGAAGGCCTCCGACGCCATGACCCACCACTTCGGCGAGCGGTTCCGCCCGCCGCAGATCCTGCGCGCGCTGGTCAACGCCGGGCATTACGGCCACAAGACCGGGCGCGGCTTCAGCGACTACGGGAGCGCCCGATGACCCCGGCTCCCCGGACCGGGCGGGGCTGAGAAGTGGGTTCGCTGGACAGCTGGGTGCGGTACTGGGCCGGCCGTGGCCCGGCCCGTCCGGCGCTCGTCGTGGGGGACACGGTCGTCACCTGGGGCGAGCTGGCCGACCGGGCCGGCCGACTCGCCGCCGGGATGGCCGAGCGCGGCGCCGGCGCCGGCGACCGGATCGACATCGTGACGCGCGACCCGCTGGTGCTCGTCGAGATGCTTGCGGCCTGCGCGTACCGGGGAGCGGTGGCGGTGCCACGGGACCCGGG
>JAKDNL010000215.1 GCA_030451825.1 Pseudonocardia sp.
AGAGCAGCGATATCCGCGCACGGGTCAGGAGGTGCGGAGGAACCGGTCGAGGACTCGGGTGCCGAATGTCAGGGAGCTGACCGGGACGCGCTCGTCGATGCCGTGGAAGAGACTCGAGAAGTCCAGGTCCGGGGGCAGGCGCAGCGGCGCGAAGCCGTAGCAGTTCATGCCCAGGCTCGCGAAGGACTTCGCGTCGGTGCCCCCGGAGAGCATGTAGGGGACGATCTCGGCGGTCGGGTCCTCGGTGCGCAACGCGGCCTGCATCGCCTCGGTCAGCGCTCCCTCGAACGGTGTCTCCACCGCCGGCAGGTCCGTCACCCACTCGCGGGTGACGTCCGGGCCGAGCAGCTCGTCGACCTCGCGCAGGAACTCCTCCCTGCGCCCGGGCAGCACCCGGCAGTCCACGACCGCCTCGGCCGTCGACGGGATGACGTTGGCCTTGTAGCCGGCGCTGAGCATCGTCGGGTTCGCGGTGTCACGGACGGTCGCGCCGACCATCCGGGCGATCGGGCCGAGCTTGGCCAGGGCGCCCTCCAGGTCGTCCTCCGGGAACTCCTGACCGGTCAGCTCGCGCATCCGCTGCACGAACGCGGCCACGGTGTCCGTCACGACCAGCGGGAACGTGTGACTGCCCAGCCGCGCGACGGCTTCGGCGACCCGGGTGACGGCGTTCTCCTCGTGCAGGAACGACCCGTGTCCGGGCTTGCCCCGCGCGCGCAGCCGCATCCAGGCCATCCCCTTCTCGGCCGACTCGATCAGATAGACCCGCTGGTCCTCGCCGTAGGTCAGGGAGAACCCGCCGACCTCGCCGACCGCCTCGGTGCACCCCTCGAACAGGTCCGGCCGGTTCTCGACGAGCCACTGGGCGCCATACTTGCCCCCGGCCTCCTCGTCTGCGACGAAGGCGAACACGATGTCGCGCGGCGGCACCACGCCCTCACGCTTGAAGCGGCGGGCGACCGCCAGCATCATCGCGTCCATGTCCTTCATGTCGATCGCGCCACGGCCCCACACGTAGCCGTCACGCACGGCCCCGGAGAACGGGTGCACCGACCACTCCGACGGGTCCGCCGGGACGACGTCGAGGTGTCCGTGCAGCAACAGCGCCCCGCGGGAGCGGTCGGCACCCGGCAGGCGGGCGAACACGTTCATCCGTTCCGGCGCCCCGGACTCCAGGACCTCGACCTCGTAGCCGACCTCGCGCAGCTTGCCGGCCACGTAGTCCGCGGCCTCGGCCTCACCGGCCAGGGTCTCCGGATCGGCGGTGTTGGTGGTGTCGATCCGGATCAGTTCCGAGCAGAGGTCGACGACCTCGGCCTCGGCGCCGCTGGGGTCGTCGTGGGTGGCCGTCATGCCCGTCTTCCTACCACCGGGGTGGGCTGTCAACCCGCCGGCAGTCCTCCGGTACGCTCTGCACAACGGCGGCGCGATGCGCCGTGCAGGTCCGAGTGGCGGAATGGCAGACGCGCTAGCTTGAGGTGCTAGTACCCTTTAACGGGTGTGGGGGTTCAAGTCCCCCCTCGGACACCAGTCGTGGTGGTACCTCACCTCTCGCGTGACGTGTCGCCGACCGGCCGCGACCGCTCCTCGTTGCATCCCAGCTGCCATCCCGGTCTCGGCCGTTCCGAGTGGACGTGACCGAGCGGCGCCGCGCGTGATCAGGCTGGCTCGATGAGCACCCTGACCAGCCGCCGCTACGACCACCTCTGGAAACGCCTCGGCGAACGACTCCCCTGGGTCGCCGCGCAAGGAATCTCGACTCATTGGCTCCGTCACACCACTCTCACCTGGGTGGAACGTCACTACGGCTACGGCATCGCCCGCGCCTACGCCGGCCACACCGACAGCACGGGCGCCGCCACGACCACCTACATCAAGGCCGACCTCGAGGCCGTCGCCAGTGCCCTGTGCGCCATGACCGGCGACACCCATCCCTTGGCCCGACCATGATTCAGCGGCACTACCGCGGTCCCCGAGCCGGGCCGGCTCCATCAGAGCGCCCGCCGCGTTCCCGACCGGCCGGTACCGGGCAGCGTTGTCCGTTCGCTGTCATTACCCGCCAGCCCTTGGAGCCATCTCCGTCGACTTGATATCGCGGACACGGCACACTGAACCGGTGAGCACCCCGACCCTGGAGCGCGCGGTCTACGGCATGAGCCAGGCCGCACGCCTCCTCGGCCTGCGCACCGACGCGCTGCGCCGCTGGATCGACGGCTACGAACGCGCCGGCACCACCTACGCCCCTGTCATCCGCGAGGAACACACCGGTGCCGACGCCGTCACCTGGGGCCAGTTCGTCGAAGCCGGCTACCTGCGCGAGTACCGCGCCAAACAGGTCACCCTCCAGTACCTGCGACCGGTCATCGCGATCCTCCGAGAGGAACTTGGCGTCCGCTACCCGCTCGCGACCCTCAAGCCCTACACGTCCGGCCGCAGCCTCGCGCTCAAGGTGCAGAAGCAGGTTGGACTCGATCCTTCGCTTAACATCGTCGTTCTCGGCCGCGACGGCACCCTGCAGCTCACCGACCCCGCCGAGGCGTTCCTGCAGAAGGTCGACTTCGACGACGACGGCACCCGCGACGCCCGCCGAATCTACCCCCTCGGTCGCTCCGTGCCCGTCGTCCTCGACCCCGACCACGGCTTCGGCGAACCCACTCTCACCAACGGGGCCCGCACCGAGACCATCGCCGAACTCGTCACCGCCGGCGAAACCCGCGAACACGTCGCCACCGTCTACGACATCAGCCTCGACGACGTCGACGCCGCCGTCCGCTACGAGAACGACCGCGCCGCCTGACCAACGTGCCCGCACCCCCACAAGCGCCGCGCTGGTTCATCGACGAGAACAGCCTCGGCGTCGCCAAGGCCCTCGCCTACGTCCGCGGTGACATCACCTGGCCCGGCGCCCCCGACGGACCAGTACCCGCCGGTGCGGCCGACACCACCTGGCTCCCAATCATCGGCCGGGACGGCCTGTCGTCCTCACCCGCGACAAACGCATCCGCAGCCGCCCCCTCGAACGCCAGGCCCTGCTCGACCACGACGTCCGCGCCTGCTTCCTCACCAGCGGCGGCAGCCTCGACCTGTTCTCCCAGCTCCGGCTATGGCTGCGGTACTGGGACGACATCGAAGCCCTCGTCGCCGAACAGCCCGCTCCCTGGCTCGCCAGCGTCACCCGAATCGGCGTCCGGGTGTTCGACACCCGATGACGAGCCGGCCCGGCATCAGGTCGTCCCAAGCCCGCACCCGATCGAAACGGGTTCATGTGGACCGGGCACAGCAGGCAAACGCGCGCGGAGATCGACGGGGCGTCCATGCCGTCGGGTGCGATCGGAGATGCTCGTTCTCGGACGAACGCTGCGACGGGACCGCACGACTCCGCTATCGTCATCCACATGAACCCCTGCCTGCCGCAGGGGTGCAACGCCTGGGGATCCGAGTCCCCCCTCGGACACAGGATTACCCCACGATCAACCGGACTCGGTCCGCCGTGGGCGCGCCCACGAGCCCGCAGCGATACCGCTGCTGACACCTTGTGTGCTGGCGTTCCTCGCCTGCGCCGCGCTGATGAGCCGTCTGGCGCCGGCCATGGACGTTCTCCAGGCACGAGTGCACCGTCCGTGTCAGACACTTCTCCACATCACATTGGCGCGCTGACGAAAAGCCGCCTTGTCCACATACGCAGACAAAGCGTATTGTCCACGAACGAAGACAAATTCTGATGTCTACGAACGTGGACGAGGAGGCTCCCGAAGTGGCGGGCATTGCTGACGCGCGCCAGCTCGGTGCGGTCGTCCGCGCCGAGAGGCTACGACGCGGCATGACCCAGGCCGCGCTTGCCGAGCGTGCCGGCGTCTCCCGGGCGTGGCTGGCCCGCTTCGAGACGGGCCACCCCGCCGCGCAGGTCGAGCAGCTGCTTCTCGTGCTCCGCGCGTTCGACCTCGGGCTGGCTTTGGAACCCCTGCGAGCCACGGCAGCCGAGCAGGCTCTGCTCGCCGAACTCGCTAAACGACGGGATCGCTAGTGGCACCCAGGCGCCTCCTGGTCATCTTGTACGGCGAGGTCATCGGACGGATCGACCAGCGCTCGCCGCTCGCCGAACCCGAGTTCACCTACGACCAGGACTACGTGCACGCAGGTTCGACGCCGCTCGGGGTGCGCCTGCCGGTGGCCGACGCCACCTACCGCGGCAGGAGCGTGCGGGCGTTTCTCGAAGGGCTGCTGCCAGAGGACCGCGGCACCCGATCGCGATGGGGAACCCGACTCGGCGTCGATCCCGATGACCCCGTCGGGCTGCTGGCGCACATGGGCTGGGACTGCCCAGGCGCCGTTCAGTTCTGCGCACCCGACGCGCTCGATGAGATCCGCACCCGAGCCAGGCAGCTCACGCACGTCGACGAGACTCATATTGCCGAGCGGCTCCGGTCGCTGCGAACCCAGGACGAGTCGTCCTGGACCCTTCCCGACGAGCACTGGTCGCTGGCCGGTCAGCAGTCGAAGCTCGCCCTGGCCTGGCAGCCGAGCGGCTGGCAGGAAGCCCACGGCTCCGCGGCCACCACCCACATCCTCAAGCCGGGCATCGGCAGACTGCACCACCAGGCACTCATCGAGCACGCCACCATGCGCGCCGCCGCATCACTCGGCCTCGACGTCGCGCGTACCGAGTTCACCCACTTCGCCGACGAGCCCGCCATCGTCATTGAGCGGTATGACCGCCTGCGTACCGACAACGGGTCAATTCTGCGCATTCACCAGGAGGACATCTGCTCGGCCAGCGGCCGGATGCCCGCGCGAAAGTACGAGGAGCACGGCGGACCCGGCCTGCCCGACATGGTCCGCATCATCGAGCAGAACGTCCGCGACCGCGGGCCCGCGATGGCTGCAATTGGCGACTTCGCGACCATCAACTACATCGCCGGGGCACCCGACGGACACTCGAAGAACGTCTCCCTACTTCTGCTCCCCGGCGAGACGACAATCGCGCCGCTCTACGACCTGGCCAGCGGCCTCCCCTACGACTCCGCCGACCTCGACCTCACCGGGGTCGCCGTCAGCATCGGCGGACGCCGGAAGTTCGGGCAGGTACTCGGCAAGCACTGGGACCGGGCAGCCGCGACCCTCCGCATCCCCGCCGCGCAATTCCGCGACCGCGCACGCACGCTGGCGGAAGGCTTCCCCGACGCCTTCTCCGACGCCCTCCGCGCCGTCGGAACACCCGAGGCACCCACGATCCACCAACGCACCGCCACCAAGATCGCCACCCACATCGAACAGCTGGTGAAACGGCTCGACGACCCACCCGAACCCACCAAGGCGAAACACCGCTCCCATGGCCGTACGCGGCCCGAGCGCCCTTCCTAACCCGATCGACACTAACGATCAGCGCGAAGCCGCCAGAAGGAGGAACACGTCCGCGCGAGGCGTAGGGCCTCAGCCCTCCAGCAACCCCCGCCGATCCAGCCGTCAGAGCGGGACTACAAGCCGAGCCTTCCCCTGCTCGGCTGCGTAGTTCAGCGTGTACCAGGTGCCGCCGCCGGCGGACTCGTCACCACGTGGGAATCCGATCACGAGGCCGGAGTGGTCCACCATCCACCGGTTGCGCGCGTGGTAGGCGGCCTTGCCGAGCAGCGTGGCACCCATCTCGACGACGTCGGCGAGGCGCTCCTCGCCACGCAGGCTCTCGATGACCTCGGCGGAACCGGCCGGCTGATCGACGGTCCGGCAGGGCACGACAACGGTCAGCGCAGCATCGGAGTTCTTCGCCAGCCACTGCAGAGCGGCGGTGTCGACGCCGGAGGCTCCACCCACGTAGAAGTGGGCCGTGGAGTCGGCGAACGGCCTGAGGTAGGCGGCAAACACCTCGGCCACCTCGTCAACGGGAGCATCGCCGATGCTCCGGGTGCCGGTGATCGCCACACTGCGTTCCACTCGGGCGCGCTCCTCGGGTCAGTTGTGAGTGCCTTCGGGTCTACACGCTGAACCTACCGCTCCGAGCCGTTCGAAGTTCGGTTTCAGACGCTCGCGGATGCCGTGGCTTCCCGTCCACATCGCGCCCGTCCTTCACACTGAAGGCCATGAACAGCCACGTCGCCTGGCACGACATCCGCGCCGACCACGTCGAGCGTGCAGGCGGCGAAACCGCGGTCGACACCGGGAAACGCCAGATACTCGCCGAGACCGTCGGACACCGCCTGGCCGAGGTCCGTCGGGCACGCGGCCTCACCCAGCAGCAGGTCGCCGACCGCATGGGCGTCACCAAGGGTCGCGTCTCGCCATCACGGCCATCGCCTGAGCTATCCCGACGCCGAGATCCGCAGGTCAGCGCAGCGCACCACCGTGGAGCTATGGTTCGACTCGCCCTACGGACACCAACGGCGATCCAGCCGCCACATCGCACCTGCCTCGACGCCGTTCGATAGCTCGACAAGCAACGTCGTGGGGTGGTCACGCTCCACCTCCGCGCCGCCGACCGCTCACACCACATGCGGACGGGCATCGACCCGCACCGTGAGGTCGGCATCCAACGCCCGCGCGATCCGACCCAGCACCAGCAACGTCGGAACCGTTCCCCCGGCCTCGAACCGAGCCACCGCCGACTGCGTCATCCCCGCCACCGTCGCCAACTCGGCCTGACTCCACCCCCGAGCAGTCCTCAACTCACGCACCGTCGCCCCGAACTCGAACGCCAGTCGCGCCGACTCATAGGCTTCCTCCGCACCCGGCTCCGCCATCCGCCGATCCCGCAGACCCGACCACGACGCCCGCCCTGATCCACCCGAATCAGCCATCGTCGTCCTCCACCTCATGCTCCTGCGCCATGCACCGAGCCATCGCTCGCCGCGCCCGCGCGACTTCCGCCGTCTCCCGCATCCTGCTCTTCACGAACACGGTCAACAGGACGATCCTTCGACCCGACGCGATCCAGTACGTCACCCGCACGGCACGGCGCAGCTTCGACGAGGCGCGGGCTGACGGCTACGAGCGCATCTACGCGACGATCGACCACGACAGCGCGTATCGCGAGGTCCGCCGGACGGCGCGCGAGGTTGACCCGCGGGAGCCGCGTAACGATCGCAACGGGTGACGGCGCCGGCGAACCCCCGCGCCGGCACCAGCGGCCACCGATGAGTTCGAGATGCACCCCGGGTCTGCACCGGCATGGACACCCAGAACCTCGCGGGCCGCTACGAGCTGCCGGCCCTCGACTGGTCAGCAGTCACCGACCGGCTCGACGCCGGCTGCGACCAGACACCCGGCGCGGGCGGCGGCCCCGACCGGCACACGACGTGGCTCACGACCATCGATCCCGACGGCAGCCCACACGTCACCGCGGTCGGCGCGCTCTGGGTCCACGGCTGTTTCTGGTTCCAGACCGGCCAGAGCACCCGCAAGGGCCGCAACCTGACCCACGATCCGCGGTGCACCGTCGCGATCGCCACCCACGACTTCGACCTCGCGGTCGAGGGCACCGCTGAAATCGTGACCGACCGCGACACCATCGCCCAGCTGGCCGCGACCTGGGCCGAGGGCGGCTGGCCGTGCGAGGTCGACGAGTCCGGCACCTCCCTCACAGCGCCGTTCAGCGCGCCGTCGGCAGGCGCGCCGCCGTGGTCGGTCTACCGCGTCACCGCCCGGTCGGCGTGCGCCGTCGCCACGGTCGAGCCGGGCGGCGCCACCCGCTGGACCTTCTGATGGCCGCCCACGAGTCCTACGCCGGCTACCCGGCCAAGACCGAGCGGGAGATCCCGTTGGTACTGCTCGAAAGCCGTCACACCGAGGTGTTCTCAGATCCCTGAACACGTGCCCGCAGCCCACAGGTCCACCGGCGTGTCGACCTGACCGCGGGGGGCACCGACCGCGCTAACGTGCGGCCCGTGGTTTCTCCCCCAGCGTCTGTCATCGAAGTCGCCGCCGCGATACGTGGCTGTGCCGCGTTCCACACGGCGCATCGTCTGGCGTCCTGGGTGGGTGAGGGTCGCCGCGTCACGCCGCGCGATGTCCTTCGTCCAGCGGACGTGGCGGCGGCCGCCCGGGCTATGGATATCGCAGCCCCCGCGCGGGTGCGCACTGCAGCCGACGTCGTCGCCCTGCACCGCCCGTGGCGGATCGCGGTGACCATCGGATTCCTGAACATCGTCGACGGCCAGGCCCGGCCCGGTCCCGCCCTCCGCAGGTGGCCCGACCCGGACGACGAGACCGTCCGCGGGATGTGGCTGGCCGCGCTGCCCGCAGCGCTCGCCGCGTCGGCCCCAGACCTGGACGAAGCCGAAGCGGCCATCTGCGCACGGGCGCTCCTCACCTCGCTCGCCGCCCACCCGGACGCCACGCCCGACGAGTTGCGCCGGCACGGCCGCGAGATCATCGGCTACGCCCACTCGGAAGCCGTGTTCGGGTTCTTCACCAGCTGGTACCGCCTGACCAGCCCTCTCCCCGCGGCCCTGGACTGCCTGACCGAGCTCGGTGCCGTGCAAGCTGGCCCCGGAGGAGGGACGCTCACCCAGCTGGGCCGCTTGGGGCTGGACGAGCTGCTGGCCCGAGCGCCCCGCCCGATCAACGACGAGCTCACCGCAGCCGAGCTGATCGCGCGGCTTGCAGACGTCGAGCCGGACGAGCAGTGGCAAGCGGCACAGCCCTGGCTCGCAGCCCGGGATCCGCTGGCGGCCGCACAGGACCTTCTCTCCGCTGCCGCCACCGCCGCACCCGCGGACCAGCGCCTCGCCGCGGTGGAGCTCGTCGACGGCCTCGGACCGCCCGCCGACCCCGCCTGGGAGGCTGCGGCCGCGGACCAGGCCCTCGGTCCGCACGCCCGGGCCCGAAGCAGCTCGGAGCCCAGCGAGCCGGACGCGACCTGGCTCGCCGTCGAGTACGCGGCCGCCGCCCTGCGGCGCGAGGGCCCTGACGAAGCGCACTCCTGGCTCGACGAGTGCCTGCCGGGCGACGGGATCGACTTCCGGCTACGGGTCGTCGAGCGCACCGGCCACCCCGCGGCCGCCGAACTGGCGGCGGGCGTCACCGCGTTCCTCGCCACCGGAGCAACCCCGACCAGCGCACGAACCGTCCAGCTCAAGATCTCCCTGGACCGCATGCGGCCTCCCGTGTGGCGCCGCGTGCTGCTACCCGCGACCGCCCCCCTCAGGATGCTGCACGAGGTGATCCAGATCGTCATGCACTGGGACGATGACCACCTGCACGCGTTCACCGTCGGACGCAACCGCTACGGCGATCCCTTCTATTCTCCAGACCTCGGAGACGAAGAAGGCCTGCGGCTGAGTGCCGCCTTCGCCGGCACCGACACGATCACCTACCGCTACGACTTCGGGGACTGCTGGGACCACACGGTACGGTGCGAGAAGGTCCTCGATCCCCCCAAGGGCGCGGCGGTTCCCGTCTGCGTCACCGGCCGGGGCGACGCGCCCGTCGAGGACTGGACCGGCGGCCCCGACACCGTCGCGTTCGACCTCGAGGGCATCAATCGACGGCTCGCCCGCTACGAGGGCGGACCGTGATGGATGGTGACGTCGCCGCCGACGGCCTCGCCGAGGGATCGACGCGCTCGGTGGGTCGAACGTGACCCTCAGTGGTTCAGGCGACTTCGCCGCGCAGTAGCGCGATGAGCTTCCGAGCCTCAGCCTGGATGGCTTCAGCACGAGCGCTCGCGGCGCGAACGTCGAGCGGGCTCGCCGCTCGTCATGCCACGGGCGACATGTGCACCAGCCCGAGCCGCACGACCTCACGTCAGCATGTATGACGACAGTAGCCTTCATCGTCATACGCAATAGCCGGCCGCTGGCCCTTGTCGTCCCGGTATCGAGTCCTTGCCTGCGCGACGATTTCGGACCGGCGTTCGTGGTCCACCGCGGTCGCCACCGGCCAGGGATGGCTGCTCCACGCGTAGCGGCCGGGACATACACGGCCTGGAGCCGGTCGTCGCGGGAGTCATTCGGCCTGCCGCTACGGTCTGGCTGCGGAAGAACAGGGCGAGCACGAGTGAGGACACATGGCGAAGACGGCGCGGGAACGGTTGGCGCGGCTACTCGACGAGTCCGAGCCTGCCGGGTCCTTCAGTGCTCAGCTGCCCGCGCCCGCGCAGGCGCTCCAGCTCGAGGTGTCCGGCGTCGGACCAGTGCGCCTTCCGATCCGCGCACCCCTCGCGAAGAAGCTGATCGCAGCGGCGCGACCAGCGATGTTCGGACACGGGGAACAGACGCTGTCCGACACCGCCGTTCGCGACACGTGGGAACTCACCCCGGATCAGGTCACGCTCGGCGGACCCGACTGGACGGCGCTGATGAACCGCGCGCTGGAACACGTTCGCGACGAGCTCGGACTCCCGCAGGCGACACAGCTGCGAGCCGAGCTGCACTCGATGCGTGTTGACCG
>JAKDNL010000844.1 GCA_030451825.1 Pseudonocardia sp.
GCGTGACGGGGCGGGTCACGACCGGGCCCCGCCGCCGAGCAGGGCGTCGACCTCGTCGCTGAGCGCCGTCATCCGGTGTCCGGCGCGCTCGCGGGCGGCGGCGAGACCGTCCGGGCCGTCCGGATGCTCGACGACCTCGAGGTAGGCCTTGAGCTTCGGCTCGGTGCCCGACGGGCGGATCACCACCCGCGCGCCGCCGCGGCGCAGGCGCAGCACGTCCGGTGCCGGGCGGTCGAGGTCCCAGCCCGGCGGCGGGTGCTCGCGCAGCCGGGTCACCGCGGCGTCCCGCCCGGCCGGCTCCATCCGGATCGAGCGGCCCTCGGTGCGGTGCACCCCGTGGGCGAGCGCGAGCTCGTCGAGGCGGTCGAGCACCGTCGCGCCGGTCGCGCGCAGCGCGGCGGCCAGGTCGGCGGCCAGCACGCAGGCGGCGATGCCATCCTTGTCCCGCACCGCGTCCGGGTCCACGCAGTAGCCCAGCGCCTCCTCGTAGCCGTAGACCAGCCCGGGCCCGCCGCGCACGATCCACTTGAACCCGGTCAGCGTCTCGGCGAACCGCGCCCCGTAGGACTCCGCCAGCGGTCGCAGCATCGACGACGAGACGACCGTCGTCGCGACGAGCGGGTCCGCGGGGGTCCGGGGGAGGTGGCGCAGCACGTGGTCGGCGAGCAGCACACCGGTCTCGTCGCCGGTGAGCATTCGCCAGCCGTCCGGGCCTGGGACTCCGAGCGCGCAGCGGTCCGCGTCCGGGTCCAGGGCGACGGCCAGGTCCGCGCCGACGTCGGCGGCGAGGGAGAGGACGGCGTCGGTCGCACCGGGCTCCTCCGGGTTCGGGAACGCGACGGTCGGGAAGTCCGGGTCCGGCGCGGCCTGCGACGCCACCACCCGGACGTCGCCGAACCCGCTGCGCGACAACGCGAGCACGCACGTCTCGCCACCGACGCCGTGCAACGGGGTGAGCGCGACCCGCAGCGTCCGCGCGCCGGTGCGGGGCAGCGCGACGACCCGGTCCAGGTAGGCCTCGGTGACCGATCCCGCGGGGGGCACGGCGGCGACGGGCACCGACACGGCCGGGGGCGAGGCGGCGATCGCGGCCTCGATCTGCGCATCCGACGGCGGAACGATCTGGGCGCCGTTGCCGAGGTAGACCTTGTAGCCGTTGTCCCCCGGCGGGTTGTGCGAGGCGGTGACCTGGATCCCGGCCACCGCGCCGAGGTGCCGGACGGCGAACGCGAGCACCGGCGTCGGGACGGCGCCGTCGAGCAGCACGACGGCGAACCCGGCCCCGGCCAGCACCCCGGCCGTCGCCTCGGCGAACGCGGCCGAGCCGTGTCGTGCGTCCCGGCCGACGACGACCGTGCGACCGCTCTGCCCGTTCGCGACCAACCAGGTGGCCAGGCCGGACGTCGCCCGGCGGACGACGGCGACGTTCATCCCCGCCGGACCGGCACGGACCGGGCCGCGCAGCCCGGCCGTCCCGAAGCGCAGCGGACCGGACATCCGGTCCGCCAGCTCTGCGACCGGGCCACCGGTCATCGCCGCAGCCAGCACCCGTTGCAGCTCGTCGCGGGTGGCCGGGTCGGGATCGTCGGCGATCCAGCGCATCGCCGCGTCCCGCAGTGCCGACGGCAGGCCCACGGCCTCAGACCCGCCCGACCAGCTCGCGCAGCAGCCCACCCATCCGGGTCGCCGCGGCCGCGCCGGCCGCCAGGACCTCCTCGTGGTCCAGCGGCTGCCCGCTCATCCCCGCTGCCAGGTTCGTGACCAGCGAGATCCCGCAGACGTCGAGCCCCTCGGCGCGGGCGGCGATCGTCTCCAGGACGGTGGACATGCCGACCAGATCCGCGCCCATCCCCCGCAGCATCCGGATCTCGGCCGGGGTCTCGAAGTGCGGGCCCGGCAACCCGGCGTAGACCCCGTCGGCCAACGACGGGTCGATCGTCCGGGCCAGCTCGCGCAGGCGGGGTGAGTAGGCGTCGGTCAGATCCACGAACCGGGCTCCGGCCAGCGGCGAGCGGGCGAGCAGGTTGAGGTGGTCGGAGACCAGCACCGGCTGCCCGACGGACATGCCCTCCCGGATCCCGCCGGCCGCGTTTGTCAGCACCACCGCACGGCAGCCCGCCGCGGCGGCCGTGCGCACGCCGTGCACGACCGGGTCGACGCCGTGGCCCTCGTAGAGGTGGGTGCGCCCGAGCAGCACCAGCACCCGCCG
>JAKDNL010000845.1 GCA_030451825.1 Pseudonocardia sp.
GTACGCCGAGCAGGCCAAGCACGGCGTAATACGCCAGCGCGGACAGCCCGACCCCGACCCGCCGTCGACGACGACCGGTGACCGGGTGCGGGCGCAGGAGAGGGGACATCGCCGACCATTGTGACTGCTCGTCCTCCGAGGACGGGCGGCGCCGGGCAAGGGCGTGTCGCCCCGCACCGACTCGCACCCGCCCGACTCACGCCCGGGCCGACTCGCACCCGGCCCGACTCACGCCCGCACCGACTCACGCCCGGCCCGACTCACGCCCGGGCCTCGCTCCGGCAGGTCCGCAGCCGGTGGTCCGCAGCCGGTGGTCCGCAGCCGGTGGTCCGCAGCCGGGCCCACCCAACCGACCGACTCCGCACAGGTTCTGGTGTCCTCGCACCAGTTATAACGTGTGCGAGGACACCGGAACGTGTGCGAGGTGCTGCCGGATGACGCTCGTCGGGCCGCCGCCCGGCCGCCGCCCGGCCGCCGCCGGACTGCCGCGTACCGGCCGGGCACACCGGGGCCGCGAACCGGCAGGCTCACGCCGAGGCCGCGAACCGGCAGGACCGCGATCCGGACAGCTCCGCAGCCGGTGGATCGCAGCCGAGATGCCCGCAGCCGGTGGATCGCAGCCGAGATGCCCGCAGCCGGTGGATCGCAGCCGAGTTGCCCGCAGCCGGTGGATCGCAGCCGAGATGCGCACCACGGTTCTGAACAGCCCGGCCGGCAACCGTGGTGCGCATCTCGACGGTGGTTCCGCGGGTCGTGGAGTGATCAGGCAGGTCCATCCGGGATCGCGTCCGGTGGAGCATCCGACCATCGGCGGGCGGCGGGCCGCGGCCGGGCCCGACCCAACCGACCGACTTCGCACAGGTTCCGGTGTCCTCGCACCAGTTAAAACGCGTGCGAGGACACCGGAACGTGTGCGAGGTGCCGCGGGACGCGCTCGCCGGCCGGCGGCGGACCGGGAGGCGTGCCGTCGCCGAACGGGCGCCCGCCGAGCGACTCGCGACCGTGCGGGGTGAGCCAGACCGAGGTGTCCGGGCCCAGCGGCACCACACCGGACGGGTTCACCGAGGAGTGCACGCCGTAGTAGTGCTGCTTGATCTGATCGAAGTCGATCGTGTCGCCGAACCCGGGGGTCTGGAACAGGTCCCGGGCGTAGGCCCACAGCACCGGCATCTCGGTCAGCTTCTGCCGGTTGGCCTTGAAGTGGCCGTGATAGGCCGCGTCGAACCGGGCAAGCGTGACCCAGAGCCGGACGTCGGCCTCGGTGATCGTGTCCCCCACCAGGTACCGGCGGTCCGCGAGACGGTCCGAGAGCTCGTCGAGGCGGGCGAACAGCGCACGGAACGCCTTGTCGTAGGCGGCCTGGGTGGTGGCGAAACCGCACTTGTAGACGCCGTTGTTGACGTCGTGGAAGATCCCCTCCCCGACCGCGGAGATCTCGTCGCGGTAGCGCTGCGGGAACAGGTCCGGAGCGCCGTCGCGGTGCAGCGACGCCCACTGGGTGGCCAGGTCGAACTCCAGCTCGGCGTAGGCGTTCGTGGCGACCTTGCCGGAGGAGACCTCGACCATCGCCGGGACCGTGACGCCCTTGTCGTAGCCGGGCACCGCCTTCTCGTAGGCCTCGCGCAGGTACTCGATGCCCAGCACCGGGTCCTTGTCCCCGGGGTCGAGATGGAAACGCCAGCTGCGCTCGTCGTGCAGCGGACCGGCGATGCCCATCGAGACCGCGTCCTGCAGCCCCAGCAGCCGGCGCACGATCACGATCCGGTTCGCCCACGGGCAGGCGCGGGCCACGACGAGCCGGTAGCGCCCGGCCTCCACCGGCCACGGCGACGACCCGTCGGCCGTGATCTGCTCGGTGACGCCGAGTGCCTCGCGGACGAACTCCCCGGACTCCTGGTCGGTACCCATACCGGGAATCTAACGCTGCTCCCCGGCCACCGCTCGTGATCGAATCGCGGTCATGGCAGACCACCACCTCGACAGCGCGTTGCGCGAGCTCGTCCGGCCCGGCGACCGGGTCGCGCTCGCCGACGCGTGCGGCACCCCCTACGCGCTCACCGGCCCGCTGAGCCGGGTCGCGGCCGCCGTGGGCGGCGGCCGGCTGGGGCTGGGCTGGGTGGCGGCTCCGCTGCCGGACCTCGACCCCACCGCGTTCGCCGACGTCCGCACGGTCGTCGGCGGGCCGGGGATGCGGGCGATGCTCGACGC
>JAKDNL010000216.1 GCA_030451825.1 Pseudonocardia sp.
CTGGCGGTCATCGTCGGTTCTGTCGGTCGGGGGGGTGGTGGTCAGGTGTGGGCGGTGACCTCGAGCCGGGTGAAGCCGCGCAGAATGTTGTGCAGGGCGCGCTCCTCGTGGTGCACCTCGAACCGGGTGACACGGGCGGCCAGCGCCTCGAGCAGGGCCCGCATCTCCAACCGGGCGAGGTTCATGCCGACGCACTGGTGCGGGCCGGCACCGAAGCCGAGGTGGTCGGTGGGGTTGCGACGGACGTCGAAGCGGTCCGGGTCGGGGTAGTGCCGTTCGTCGCGGTTCGCGGCTCCGTAGAACGTGATGACGCGCGACCCCGCCGGCAGCACGACGCCGTCGATCTCGTGGTCGGTTGCGACGCTGCGCGAGAAGTCCTGGATCGGCGCCTCGAGCCGGAGGACCTCGTTGATCGCCGACGGGATCAGCGACGTGTCCTCGCGGACGGCGTCCCACTGATCCGGGTGGTGGGCGAACAACCAGATCGCGCTCGAGACGGCGAAGATGGTGGTGTCCAGGCTCGGGCCCATGTAGTCGATCATCATGACCGGGCACTTGTCGGCCTCGACCTCGCCGCGGGCGGCCGCGTCGTACACGGCCTCGGCCCAGCTGCCGGGCTTGAGCCTGCCCGGCACGGCCTGCGTGGTGGCGTACTCCATCATCTCGCCGAGCACCCCGAACGACCGGCGGGTGCGGTCGTTCATCGGGCCGAAGCAGCTGAACATCTCCGACGCCCACACCAGCATGCGCTCCCTGCCCTCCTCCGGGAGACCGACCAGGTTCGACACCACAGTGACCGGCAGGTGCTGGGCGATCTCGGTGACCGCGTCGACCCGCCGTCCCACGGTGCGGTCCACGACCTGCACCGCCTCGGCGCGGATGCGGTCCTGGAGCGGGCGCAGTGCCGGAGGTCGCAGCGGGCGGATGACGATGCGGCGCGATGCGTCGTGCGCCGCACCGTCACTGCACAGGGTGTTACCGCGCAGGACGGTGTTCATCTCGTCGTTCATCATCACGCCCTCGCCCGAGGGGAAGGCCTCAGGCGAGCGGAGGATGTGGTCGACGGTGTCGTATCGGGTGGCCGCGTACATGCCGTACCGGTCGAGATGGACAACCGGTCCGGCGTCGCGGAGCTCCCGGTAGCCGGGCCACGGGTCGAGCAGCGCATCGTCGGCATAGACGTCGAACTGTGATCGCGGACCTGAGAGGGCGGCGGGCGGTGTGGTGGTCATGGCATCCCCAGAAGACGGCGTCGTCGGTAGGTGCGGGGTGGAGAATCGGGTGCTGGTCGCGGCCGGGCCGGCACACCGCGATCAGGAACGGCCGAGGATCGAGGCCAGCGCTCCGGTCAGCTCACCGGCCGGATCGGCGGGCAGATCGACGGCCCGCCAGCCGACATGCGCGTCCGGCCGGACGAGAACGCAGCCGGCCTCGTGGACCTCGCGCAGACGAGACCAGTCCTCGTAGAGGTCGGTGTAGTCCCGGCCGGGCCCGATCACATGCACGTCGACCTCGATGTCGAGCCGGTCGGCCGCCTCCTGCGCCGCGGTGGCCCAGGCCTCGCCCGAGATCCCGGTGAGCAGCGCGAACCTCCCCTTGCCCGTGACGTCGTGGGTACTCACCCGGTGGCCGTCGCGGCCGAGCCAGCAGTGCGGCAGGCGGGCGCCCGGCCAGGTCGTGGGGTGGTAGTAGAGCTCCGGGTCCCGGTCGTGCGTGGGCTCCGGCGAACCGTCGGGCACGACCGCACCCGAGTGGTACCGCTGCCCGAGCTCGACGCCGTGCGCGTTGAACTCGTAGTCCTTGAGCTCCAGGGACTCGCGCAACACCCGACGCTGTTTCTCGGCCTCCGGCGTCGAGGCGTTTCGGGCCTGCATGTTCGCGCGCTGCTGCTGCGGGTCGTCGGTCCCGGTGAAGCCGAGCGCGTCGAAGATGGGCCCGAACTCCTCGATCGACTTGTTCGCCCGCAACACGATCTGCTCCCCGACCGGCGCCCGCTCGGCGTCGTAGGAGTCGAGCAGGTCCACGCCGGCACGGCCCGAGAGGACCGCAGCGAGCTTCCAGGCCAGGTTGTAGGAGTCCTGGATCGAGGTGTTCGAGCCGAGCCCGTTCGACGGCGGGTGCCGGTGCACGGCGTCGCCGGCGCAGAAGACGCGGCCGGTCCGGTAGCGCGTGGCGTACATCTTGTTGTTGCCCCACAGCGAGGTGGACCGGATCGTCACCGGGATCGTGTCGTCCCCGACCAGGTCGTGCACGATCTTCGTGGCCATCGCGTCGTCGACCTCGGGCGGCGGCTCGGTGATGTCGTAGCCCCAGACGATCAGCCACTCGTCCCACGGCCGGACCATCCGGACCAGGCCCATCCCGATCCCGCCGATGTTCGATCCCGGCTGCAGCACCCAGTACAGGACGCTGGGCCGGTGCTCGACGTACCGGGACAGGTCGGCGTGGAAGACGATGTTCATGCTGCCGGCGAGGTCCATCCGTCCCTCGAACGGGAGCCCGATGTCCCGGGCCACCTGGCTGCGACCCCCGTCGGCCCCGATCACGTACTTCGTCCGGATCGTGGACGTGCGGCCGGAGAGCCGGTCCCGGACGGTCACGGTGACGCCGTCGTCGTCCTGCTCGAGCCCGACGTACTCGGTGTCGAACCGGATGCGGCTGCCCCGCTCCGCCGCGTGACCGATGAGGATCGGCTCGAGCAGCGTCTGCGGCAGGTCGCAGTTGTCCGACGGGCTGGCCAGCGTGTAGTCGGCCCGCCGTGCCGGGTGGGTGCCCCAGGTCCGCACTCGGCCGACCTCGTCCCCGGCGAGGCTCGAGCAGAACACGGTGTCGCCCATCAGGCTCGAGGGGACTCCCTGGGCCAGGACGTCCTTCTCGATCCCCATGTCCCGCAGGATCTCGACGGTGCGCTGGTTCGTGATGTGCGCACGGGGGGTGTTCGCGGTCCAGCGGTACTTGGTGATCACCATGTGGTCGACGCCGTACGTCGCGAGGAACAGCGCGGCGGAGGCACCGGCTGGGCCGCTGCCGATGACCAGCACATCGGTGGTGATCGCTGGTTCGGTGGTGTCGTGCGTCGTGTTCACGCCGCCTCGTCTCTGGGTGCGGGTGGCGGACCCGGCAGGAGAGCCGGGTCGCATGGGTGCTCGGGAGGAGCGGGTCAGGCTGCGCCGATCACGGCGACGTCAGTGCCCCAACTCACAGCTGCGAGTATCGATGCCGGGCAGATATTCGTCCAATACCGATTCGGTGGCGCTGCCATATGCTCTGCGAATGGATATACGGGCATTGGAGTGCTTCCTCGCCGTCGCCAGCGAGGGCTCGATCAGCCAGGCGGCGGCCGCACTGCACATGACTCAGCCTCCGCTGTCGGTACGCCTGCAGTCCTTGGAGCGCGAGCTGGGCGTGACGCTCCTGGTCCGGCACGGACGGGGCGTCGAGCTGACCGCTGCCGGGCGGCTCCTGGCCGAACGGGGTCGCCGCATCCTCTCCGAGCTGTCGATTATGATCGACCAGGTCCGTGCCGTCGGAGACGGAACTCGCGGTTCGCTGACCGTCGCTGTTGGGCACACCGTCTCGCCTCGGCTCCTGCCGCGCCTGAGTGACAACGTGGCCGTCGGCCAGGAGATCGACCTGCGCCTCATCGAGCTGCCTGACGACGACGTCGTCGAACGGGTGCACCGGCGGGAGGCGCAGGCCGGCCTGCTGCACCTTCCGCCCTCCGGACCTGGCCGGCCCCGTCACGCACCGGGGTCGGCGCGTGGCCTCGAGGTTGCGGTGGTGTCCCGGGAGCCGCTCGTCGTGGTCCTGCCCGCCGATCACCCGGCGACCGCACGGGAGCGAGCTGACCTCGCAGTCCTGGACGACGCCCGGGTCGGGATCTCCCCGGCGGCCGGTGCGGGATTCGCGGCACACGCTCGAGCCGCCTGGGAGGTGGTCGACCGCGCCGGTCTGCGCTACCGGCACGAGGCGACCTCGGTGCTTCACGCGCTCTCGTTGGTGGAGGCCCGGGCGGGCATTATCCTGCTACCCGCGCAGGTCACGACACTGCTCTGGCCCGGTCTGACGGCTCGGCCGCTGCTACAGCACACGCCCGTCGTCGAGACCGCCGCGCTCTGGCGACCCGACGAGGACTCCCCGGTACTGCAACGGTTCCTGCGCGCCATACTCTCGACGCCGGAGCCCGACGTGCTCGGCCCGCCGTTCCGGCGCCCGGGCCACGACTCAGCCCGAACGCCGTAACGACGTCGCCGGCGTCTCTCCGAAGGCCGCCTCGTGCGCGACGGCGAACCGTCCCGCGTTGCTGAACCCCCACCGGTTGGCCACGCGGGCCACGGTCACCGCCCGCGGATCGGAGACCAGCAGTTCCTCGTGCGCCCGACGAAGACGCACCTGGCGCAGGTACTGCAGCGGTGAGCAGCCCAGGTGCTGGGCGAACCCCTCCTGGAGTGCCCGGACGCTGATCGAACAGTGCACGGCGACGTCGGTGACAGTGATCGGGTCGTTTGCCCGGTCATGGAGGTAGTCGACCGCCGCCTGCACGACGGGAGACCCGCAGCTCGGAGTGGCACCGGCGAGGTTGTCGCTGAACTCGTGCCGGACCACGCACAGCAGCCCGCCGAGCAGGCTCTCGAGCAGCGGCGCCGCCGCGAGGGGCTGGTGAAGGAGGCTGCCCGGGGGTGTGGAGCCCCTCGCTGACCATCCTCGCGAGTCCGCTCCAGCTCCGCCCGGCGCCGGAGCGGAGGTCCAGGGTCGGGGCCAGGCGGACCGGACGGGTGAGCTCACGGCCGATCCGCTCGGCGAGCGTCGACTCGAGCGCCCTCTTGTCGATCTTCACGCAGAGCTGGCGCGCTCCCGCCTCCCAGCGGGAGAGGACCGTGCGCCCCACGGGGCCGTAGACCGCAGCACAGTCGGGTGTGGCGACAGCCTCCTGGCCGCGGTGGCTCGTCGCGATCCGGCCGCTCAACGGGACATTCACGTGGTAGCTCGTCGACAGATCACCGCAGTCGATCCGAACGGTCGAGCTGTAGCTCAGCTCTCCCAGGACGAAGGGGCCGATCCTGCCGGCCCGGACCGACATCGAGACGACGGGCGCACGGTCGAGGCTGGTCAGCTCCTGCGGGTAGAACAGCCGTCCCCCGACCTCACGCGCGGCGTCGATGTCGCCCACGGCGGTGTCGACGACCTCGCCGGGTACCGCCTGCTCGAACTGGGTCATACGCGCCTCCCTGCGCGTCACGGCCGTGACGCGCAGGGAGGCTCGCGGACACGGCCCGGGAACCCTGCTCCGCGCTGATCGTGCGGTCGGCCGTCGATCCTGTCAACGCGGCGATCCCTGGTCACGGAGCACCGATCGACCGAATCCGCGTTCGCTGTCCCACCGGCCGCGCTGAGTGGCTCGTGACGGGCTCCGGCCGTTCCTAGTGTCGCCGATCACAGACTCAAACGGCCTCGAAGGGGATTCCGTGACCACCACGACGGACGGCACCTGCCCATTCTCGACGATCGGCGGTGAGTTCAACCCGTTTGTCGATCCCTACTTGTCGGATCCCTACGAGTTCCTCGCCCGCGCGCGTCGCGAGGAGCCGGTCTTCTACAGCCCGGAGATCGATTACTGGGTCATCACCCGCTACGAGGACATCCAGTCGGTGTTCCGCAACACGCAGAACTTCTCCGCAACGATCGCCCTCGAGCCTCTGACGCCGCTCTGGCCGTCATCGATCGAGAAGGTGATCGAGGTCGGTTACGTGCCGGGCCCGGTGCTGGTCAACGAGGACGAGCCGCTCCACCGGGCCCGACGCAAGAGAATCGGCGATGCATTCGCACCCAAGCGCATCCGCGAACTCGAGCCGCGCATCCGCGAGATCGTCACCGAGTACCTGGACCGGTTCGTGCAGCGGGGCCACGCCGACCTCGTCGACGACTTCGTCTGGGAGATTCCGGCTCTGGTCATCTTCATGTTCATGGGCGTGCCCGACGATGAGGCGGGCCAGGTCAAGCAGTTCGCCGCCCGCCGGACGCTGTTCACCTGGGGCCGCCCGACCGAGGAGGAGCAGAACCAGCTCGTCGACGAGGTCGGCACGTACTGGAACTTCTGCAAGCAGCACGTGGCCCGCCTGCAGGAAAACCTCGGCGACGACTTCATGAGCGACGTGATCCGAGCCCACCAGGAGGATCCGGACCTCATCGACGAGACCTACCTCTACAACACGATGCTCAACTTCCTGTTCGCCGGTCACGAGACGACGACGAACGCCTCCGGGAACGGCTTCCGGACCCTGCTGGAGAACCGCGAGGCCTGGGACGCGATCTGCAAGGACCCGTCGCTCATTCCGAATGCGGTCGAGGAGATCCTGCGGTACAGCTCGTCGGTCATCGCCTGGCGACGCCGGGCGACGGCGACGACGACGGTCGGCGGCGTGGAGATCCCCGAGGGCGCCAACGTCCTCCTCGCGACCGGATCGGCGAACCACGACGAGAACGTGTTCACCGACAGCGAGACATTCGATATCCACCGCGACAACGCGAACCGTCACCTCGCGTTCGGCTTCGGCAACCACAACTGCATGGGGTCCCCGCTCGCCCGCCTCGAGATGAAGGTGATCCTCGAGGAACTGACCCGCCGCCTGCCGCACATCCGGCTCGCCGAGGGGCAGACGTTCGAGTACTCGGCGAACACGTCGTTCCGCGGCCCGGACCATGTCCTCGTCGAGTGGGACGCCGGTCACAACCCGGTTCCGGCCGACCGGACCTGACCACCACCTGGGCGGAGCCAGCCTCCGCCCAGGTCCAGCCGACAGCACGATCTCGACCTGAGGTGACGAACGCATGAGCGAGCTCGCGATGCCGCCAACCACGCGCGGTGGGCGGCGCCCCGCCGAACAGGACTTCGACCTGGTCGTCGAAGGGGTCGTCACCATCGCCGACGGAGTCGTGGCGGTGACCCTGCGCGGCGACGGCGACCTTCCCGAATGGACCGCCGGTGCGCACATCGACCTCCGGCTCGGCCCCGACCTGATCCGGCAGTACTCGCTCTGCGGAGACCCCTCCGACCGCGGGTCGATGACCGTCGCCGTGCTGCGCGAGCCGGCGAGCCGTGGCGGGTCCGAGCGCGTCCACGCCCTGAGCCCCGGCGACGTCGTGCCCGCACGCGGCCCGCGGAACAACTTCGAACTGGAGCCGTCCCCGAACTACGTGTTCATCGCCGGCGGCATCGGCATCACCCCGATGCTGCCCATGATCCGGGCGGCCGAGGGAGCCGGCGCCTCGTGGACCCTGCTCTACGGCGGACGCACCCGCACGTCCATGGCCTTCCGAGACCGCCTCGCCGAAGACCACCCCGATCGGGTGACCGTCTGGCCACAGGACGAGGAAGGGCTACTCGACCTCCCCGCCGCGCTCGCGACCCCCGCCCCGGGCACCCTCGTGTACTGCTGCGGGCCGGAACCGCTGCTCGCCGCCGTCGAGAACACCTGTCGGTCATGGCCCGCCGGCGCGCTGCATCTCGAACGCTTCAGCGCCAGGGCCGAGGACATCGAGACGCGGGCCGACGACACCCCGATCGAGGTGGAGTTCCGGGAGTCGGGGATCACCGTGCTCATACCGACGGGCGTCTCCATCCTCGACGCGGCGGCCGAGGCGCGGCTCCCGGTCGACTCCTCCTGCCAGGAGGGGATCTGCGGGACGTGCGAGACGCCCGTCCTCGAAGGGGTCCCCGACCACCGAGACGCGGTGCTCACCGAGGCCGAGCGAGAGGCCGGAGACACGATGATGATCTGCTGCTCGAGGGCGTGCGGGCCACGGCTCGTGCTCGATCTCTGATTGGTCTCAGACGTCCCGGCCATCCAATCGAGAAAGTGCCGACGCTCTGCCGTCGTGAGGGCACGAGGCCGGCGCGAACCACGCTCGATCGGGTCCAGGTGCCGGATCGGTTCGTCCGCCGCTGCCTCGTGCTGCACCACCACGCGCAGACGAGCGGCACAAGGATTCAGATCGACTTACGCGACTCCGGGCTGTGCCGTCCCGAGAGCGAGTTGAAGAAGGCATCGAACAGCGGAACGGTGCACTCGTAGAGCCGCCACTGCCCGACGGCCGGGAGGATCACCACCGGAAACGCTGCCGGCAAGTGTCTGCCGTCGTCACGGCGCGGGCGCCATCACGCACCTGTGCCTCCAGCTTGGTCAGCCAGATCCCGACCGCGCGCTCGAATGTGTGCTTCGGCCGGAGCGGCGCGACGACGCTGCCGATGCGCGAGCGGATCTCGTCCTGGATCGCACGGGACGCCGCGGCCCTGGTGGCGCCAATGCGCTCGATGTTGCCCGCGCCGATTACGCCCGGCGTATCCCAGCCGTGCCCGAACAGACGCGTCCGCCGCTCGTAGCCGGCGACCGCCTCGTCGAGACGCGAGTGCGGCCTCAACCCCGACGGCACCGTCGAAATCCCGCCCGTCGACCAGCCCGAACAGGCAATCTGCGGACTGCACGAGCCTGCAGCCCGGGCAGGCGGCCCCAATCGTGCTCGGATACGTCAACGGCGACGACCGCGAAGAGCCCGATCAGCGGCGAACTTCGTTGAACAGGACAGACGACACCGCGCCGATCAAGGGTTGGGTTATGAGTTCCATTATCCCGAAACAGCTCTGTGACCTGCGGAAAGTGGGGCGGGCCGGGATCGAACCGGCGACCTGACGGGTCCCGAGTTCGGTCGGCTAAGAACGGCCACCGCGATCAGGCGTGGTCGTTGACGCTGCTCAGAGCCGATGGCGATGTTGAGCCGTGATCGGTCCGAGTCGGCCAAGGCGGAGCGTAAGCGTTGGCATTCTCGTTGGAGTCGATCACCAGAACCGGTGCCGTCACCAACTGTTGAGTTGACCTCACGAGTAACTCCGCGTGCGGCGGGGAGACAGGGTCTCCCCGCCGCCTCGGCAGATGAGGCACGATGACCGCATGAGCAGCAAGGCAACACGGCGCCCCGGCTGGGTCCGGGTCGTCGTTGTGCCCCACTCGCTCGACGAGCTCGACGGAGCGCTGAGCGGGCTGATCGGCCTGCCCACCCGCATGTTCTGGTCCGGTCCAGCACCGGCGACGGTCCGCTGGGACCTCTCCGACCCCGACCGCCGACGCGATCTCTACGAGATCGTCCTGACCCTCGGCGATCTCGACGACATCCGGAGGCTCGTCAATCGCCGAGCATTGCTCGATCAGTGGACGGACCTGTACCTTCCTCCCTGGGTTCGCGATGCCTGGCGCCCGCTGATCGACAGCGCCGAGACCGCAGCCTGACATGGCCCTGGACCCACTCCAGAGGCTCATCGCCACGACGGCTCTCGCCCTCCCGGAGGCACGCACGCTAGCCCTCGCCGGCGGCGGAGCCATGATCGCGCACGGCTACACCGACCGCAGCACCCACGACATCGACCTGTTCACCGAGATCGACAACGACGAGGCCGTGCAGATCGTCGTCGTGCTCCGCGTCGCGCTGCGCGGTCGTGGGATAGACATCCGTGACGCCGCGGAGCCTCGCGACCACCGCTTCGTCGCCGTCGCAGCCGACGGCCGAACAGAGTGCCTCGTCGAGATCTTCGCCGACGGCGGGCGACTCCATCCGCGCGTCACCCTCGACGTCGGAGCCGTCCTCCACCCGGAAGATCTCGCGGCGGACAAGGTGCTCGCGCTGTGGGCACGAGCACGACCGCGCGACTACCATGACGTTGCCGCGCTCATCGAACGCTTCGGCCACGACCGACTCCTTGAACTCGCCGCAGAGAAGGACGCCGGCTTCACCACCGAGACGTTCGTCGACGCTCTCACTGCCATCCGGCGACTGACCGACTCCGACTGGACCGAGGACGGCATCGATCCGAGATCGGTCGCAGCGCTCACACAGCTCTTCGAGCAATGGAATACCGAACTTCGACATGCCCTTCCGTGATGATCGAACGGATCGCTCCGTTCCAACCGAAAGAATCACGGCACCGGCGAACTCGCCAACATATTTTGCCCATTGACCCTGTGTCAACGGCCACGTTGCGGTCCCCGCTGGTGGCCAAGTAAAAGTCCCCACCCCTCGGGTTGATCAGCGGTGTTTCGTGACGGTGCCCGCTCCCTTCGTTCGGGCTTCGCGCATGCGGTAGGACTCGCGTCGGTGACCACGACGTTGGCGTGGTGCAGGAGCCGGTCGAGCAGGCTGACCGCGGTGGTGTGTTCGTGCAGAAACCGTCCCCAGGACTCGAAGGGCCAGTGGCTGGCGATGCCCAGGGCGCGGCGTTCGTGGGCGGCGGCGATGAACCGGAACAGCAGCTGGGCGCCGGTGTCATCGAGCGGGGCGAACCCGACCTCGTCACAGATGATCAGGTCGT
>JAKDNL010000217.1 GCA_030451825.1 Pseudonocardia sp.
CGGTGGGCGTGGACACCGCGTACGTAGCCGGGACCTGGGTGTCGTGCGCGGCGGCGACCCGGGCCAGCACCTCCGAGCCCGTGGTGGCTCCGCCCCACTCGGGGAGGGGCTCGTCGCCGGTGTCGAGGTCGATGACCAGCAGCCGCGACGGGCCGCAGGCGATGCCGACGTTGTACGGGCTCTGGCTCCACCAGCGCCGAATCTGGTCCGGGTCACGAGTGGCGCGCTGCTCCCAACCGAGGTGCCCGTCCGTGCACACTCCCCGGCGCCTGCAGCGCTCCAGTCCGTGGAAGATCGGCAGCTTCGCCCCCTCGCGCACCGGGAACACGTACAGGCCGGCGGCGGCGGCGTCGAGGGCGACCTGTCGGAGGCGAGCCACCTCAGGATCCAGGCGGCTCTGTCCGTGTCGGGGCATGCGCTGTGTCCCCTCCCGCCGGGCTTGGGCGCTGACGCCGCCGGCAGCATCGCACGGAGTACCGGTGCCGGGGCCATGTTCCTGCCGGGCAGGCCGGGTGTTGGTGCTGGTTGTGAACGTCATGAGGCGGTCCTCCCGTGGATCTGTGAGACCCGTGTAGAGCCGGGATTGGGATCCGGGCCGGCCATCCCGGGGGCAGGCGGTGCGCCTGCCCCTCGGGGGCCTTGCCCCGAGGGCGTGCAGAGGCTCACGGGTCCACGGGCAGCCCGTAGGGCTGTCGCCGCAGGCGACGCGCCAGTGCCCTTGACCGGTGAGGAGCTCGCCCGCAGCATCGGCCCGATCCCTCGCAGGTCACAGCGCGGTGCAACCGCTCCCCGCCTTTGTGCTCGGCGGACCGCGCGGTCCGCCGAGCACAAGGTCATGCCGCCGCGTCCTGTGCGCCTCACCGGCACTGGGGGCTGGTCAGGCGTTTCTTCTCGGCCCGTTGAGCCGATGGGTCAGCTCGTGGCCAGGTGCGCGTCCGCGACGACGTCCATGATGATCTCGTCGGCTTCGGCGCCCTGCCAGTAGCCGGAGCGGCGTAGCCGCCCGGCCTGGCAGAACCCGGCCTTCTCGTAGGCGGCGATGGCGCCGGTGTTCGGTGCGAGGACCTTGAGCCACACCGAGCGGAGCTGGCTGATCGTGAAGGCGTAGTCGAGCGTCAGCCGGGTCGCCTCGGCCGCCAGGCCGCGGCCGCGGCCCTCGGCGCCGAGCAGGATGATGAACTCCGCGGTGCGCACGTAGTGGTCGATGCGCAGCGCGCTGGTTCCGACCGGCACGGGCCCGCTGTCGCGGGTGAGGTCGTAGATGGTGAACCGTGGGATGGTGCCCATGCTGCGGGCTTGGGCGTCGTAGCCGGCCAGGCGGGCCTCGAGCGACTCGGGGGTCTGGCGGCCCATGCCGGCGATGACGGCGGGCTCGTTCTCCCATTGCCAGTAGAGCTCGGCCAGCTCGCGAGTGAAGGGGCCGAGCGCGGCGCGTTCGCCCCGCATCCAGAGAAGGGGACCCGCCGAGGCGGCGGCGTCGGTGTGGGCGTTGATGGAAGTAGTCATGGGGTGGCTCCTCTCGCCGCCCGGCCGCGTCCTTGTGCAGGCAAGCGAGCGGGTTCGGGCAGCTGGATCAGTGGTGTGAAACGCAGCGTGGAGATGGGCTCGCCGACGGGGCAGCCCTCGAGGCTGAGCCAGGCGTGCAGCCTGATCGGATCCGCGGCGATCCCGTGGCACCACCCAGCTCGCCTGCCGATGACGGCCAGCGCGAGCATCGCCGCGACGGTTTCCTCCAAGCACGCTGTACGGAACGGAGAGAGACGCCCGATGACGCGCACACAGTCTAGGACCCGCACGACCTGGGTGTCGCGCACCGGACGACGGCCAAGCCACGCGGCGGTGCGGACGAGCCGCAGCAGGCGGGCGAACGCGTGAGTGCGGCGGCCCGCGGCACGGACGATGAGCACGGCCGCCAGGGCGAGGGCCGCGATGGGAGCCCACGACCGGCAGACCCTTTCCCGCGCGGGCAGCGCGCCGGGTGCCTCCTGGGTTCCCCAGCTGGGCCCGGTCATTGGAAGTGGAACGACCGGCGGGGCCACCGCCGCGGGCCTGGCCGGGTGAAGGAACCCGGCGCTCACCAGGCTCGCGGCGAGGGCCTCGGCCGGCGTGCCCAGCGCGGCGACGCCGGCGGCGTCGAGGTCGAGGAACGCCTCACGCTGGGCGCCGAGCAGGGCGCGCACGACGCCGGTGCGTTCGTGGAGCAGGACGATGGTGTGGCCGAGATCGGCGGCCCGGACCTGCGCCGGCCGGGCGAGGGTAGTGGTCATCTCTGCTCCTTCGATCGTGGACTGGACGTGGTCAGCTCCGATTCCTGGTGCCCGGTGGGCGTGGCCCACCGGGCGACGGCGGGGGTGTGGGCGATCCCTCGCAGCCACACCTCGGTGGCCAGCACGGGGTTGAGCTGGTGGAAACCGACCCCGGGCGCGCCGGCGGCGGCGCGCGCGAGCAGCGCGCGGTAGCGGCCGGGGTCGATCAGGCCGCGGGCGGCGAGTGCGCCGCCGACGAGCTCGGTGAGGGCGTCGAGGTGGGCGCGCAGTCCCCGATACTGGTCAGGGGTGAAATCGCCCTTCGTGCGCCGGGCGGGGACGGCTTCGGGCAGGAGCCCGGTCATGGCGTGGCGCAGCAGCGGCTTGTAGTCGCCCGGCCCCGCGCGTAGCGGTCCGGGCTGTCTCAGCGCGGCGTCGACGACGGCAGGGTCGGTGAACGGGTTGTGCAGGCTGATCCCGTGGCGCTGCTCGGTGATCTGGGCGTCGGCGCGTGCGGTGCGAGCGACGACCCGCATCGCGGCCCGGGTCCGGTCGGTCTCACTCGCCCCACCTCGGCGGGCCGTTGCGCGAGCCCGGGCGAGCAGCGGCCACACCGCCGTGCGCCGCAGCCGTGCCCAGCCCAGGGCGTGCCGGACCAGCTCGGTCTGCGAGCGCAGGGGCGGGCAGGCGGCGAGGTCGGGCAGATAGCCCGGCTGCGGTCCGAGCAGGGTGTCGCCACCGTCGCCGGTGACCAGGTCCCCGGCCCCGCGCCCGGCCAGCAGAGCCAGTTCGGCATCGAAACGGGCGATCGCGATCGTGGACGGAGCCGGCTCATCGGTCGCCGGAGCCAGCTCAAGCATCCGCGAATAGGGGACGTGGTGATCGGTGAGCGGGCAGAGCAGGTGCTCCAGCCGCCTGCCTTGCCCCGCCAGCGCCGCACAGGCGTCGTCGACGGCCGCGCGGGCGTAGTCGAGATCTCCGCCAGCGGTGATCCCGGCCGGATGCACCGTCACGGCGAGGACGTCCCCGAGAACGTCCTCGCGGGCGGGCCGGTGCTGGGCGAGCAGCATCGCCAACGATGTCGAGTCCAGGCCTCCTGAACAGTCCGCAGCGACTACGCCTTCCGCCGTGCTGCCCTCGGCGATCGCGGCGACCGCACCCTGCAACGCCGCGCGGAGCCCGGCGGCGGGCCCAGTGATCGCAGCGCTGGTGGCCGTGTGGGCGAGCGGGCGGCTCGTGGTCCCCGACGGGGTGACCGTGAGCCGCGTGCCGGGCGGCACCGAGGTGACCCCGTCGAAGGCCGAACGCTGCTCGCCCTCGCCGCCGAGTCCCTCGTCGTGCCCGGGCCGCAGGTGCTGCCCGAGCCACACCTGATCGACGTCGGCGCCGATCAGTGCGGCCAGCGCCAGCGAGCTCGACCCCCACAACGGGGACCCGTCCGCGGTAGCCGCGGTGTAGAGGGGCTGGACCCAGCCAGGGTCGGTGAGCACCACCGTGGCGTGTTCGGTCACCTCGACGACGGTGTAGGCGCCGGCGAACGCCGAAACTGCGGAGTCGAGGACCCCGTGCTCGGCCCACTGCTGCAGGATGCGCGGCTCGCAGCGGGCGCGGCCCAGCACCGCCACAGCCCGGTGGGCGCCCTGCACGGTGGTGATCTGTGAGTCCGGCCAGTCTCCGCACAGCCACGCGAGATGGACGTTCCCGATCAGGGTGCGGGCTGCTGCCGGGTACCCGGCGGTGTCGTGACGGGCCGCGCGGCCGCCGAACCATCGAATGCTCACTTCCGGGCCTCCCTGCTCGGCGTTCTCCCTGCACCCGGCCGGTGCTGGGAACGACGAGGGCCCGGCGAACGCACAGCGTTCACCGGGCCCTCGCGCCTACGCCTGGGATCAGGAGTAGACGTAGCGCTTGTCCTCCGAAGTGCCGGAACCACCGCCCTCGGTCAGGACCGCGGCGTCACCCAGCTCGACCAGATCGGTCTCGTTGTGCTGCGACATGCAAGATCACCTCCTCTCGAGATACTCGTGCCAACCCCGGCCGTACCGTCCGGGATGGCCACCCACCGCCGGTCGCGGTGGGACGTGACTCGCCCGCACCCCGCGGGCCGCCACGCCGGGGGCGCGCGCTCACCCGACCGGCGTGACACCACCCCTTCGCGCCGGCAGGAGGCCGAAGGAGGAACTCGGTGGTGTCACCCGCGTCGGGTGCGGCTGGTGCGGCATCGGGGGGAAGGCGGACCGCGGGGTGCAGAGTCACCACGGCCCAGCTCGACGTCGGAGGGCGTCCATCCCGCGCCGTGCAGCTCCAGGCGCAACCGATCCCCGAAGCCCTGAACTCCGCCCCGACGAGGTCGGCAGCGTTCACGCTGCACCGGCCGCCGCCGGTGCAGCTGTTCGCGCCCTGCGCTGGGCGATCCAGCGGTCGACCGTGCGGGTACTGACCCGGACCTGGGCCGCCACCTGGGTACGGCGGGTACCCCGGTCGATCTCCCGCATGGCGGCAGCGCGCTTGTCGCGCCGCGTCGCGCTGGCCGGGAGCTCCCGGTCCGGCTCGGCGGCCCGCCGCTCACCTCGGGCTGCTCGAGCGCTGCGACGCTTGAGTGAGCGCCGCTCGTCCTCGCTCATCGCGCCCCAGACGCCGTAGTCCTGTCCGCTGGCCATCGCCCAGCTCAGGCACCGATCGCGGACCGGGCACCCGCGGCAGACGGCCGTGGCCTGCTCGAGCTGGGTCTCGGCGGGGCCGCCGCCCCCGATGGGGAAGAACAGCTCCGGATCTTCGTTCTTGCAGGCGGCGCGGTAGCGCCAGTCGGTGGTGAACTCGTCCATCTCGATCACCTCTCGTGTGGATCGGCTGCCGACCCGGCCCACCCGTGACCGGATGGGTCGAGGAGCCCGGTATGGGCTCTGTCCTCGCTTCGGCGTGGCGGGTCACCGCCCGGGGTTCCGCCCCGAGGCCGGCTCGCCGGCAGGCGACCGCGTGCGGCCGGAGCGCAGCGCAGGGCCTGGCCCGCACGGGGCGGTTCCCGGGCACCGTCACCGCCGGCGACCAGCGAGGACGGACACGGCCGGGCCTTCCTCCGACTCGACCGTCCGTTCCGAGACCTCAAGTCGCGGGTCGCCCGCGTCGACTTGTCATGGGTGTGGGTCACCGCGCCTGCGCGGTGGCGATCGGGAGCTAGAGCCGCGCGGCCGTCGCTCCGGGGTCCTCGCCGGTCGGCGCCGGACGAGCGCACACGGAGGGGCGGCGCCCATTGGGGCGCCGCCCCTGTCTGCCGGGTCAGCCGGTGGTGGCCGGCGCGGTGGCGGTCTCGCGGCGCGGGTTCTTGGTGACCTCGGCGGTGACCTTGTTGAGGTCGAGCCCGACGTAGTCGGCTCGGATGTCGGTGCGCCTGATCAGCTGGTCCTCGACGCCGACCTCGCGGCTCTCCTTGACCCAGTCACCGTTGCGGAACTTGCCGATCACGATGACCGGGCTGCCCTTGGTGAGGGTGGCGTTGACGTTCTCGGCGAGCTGGCCGAACACGACCACCGAGTGCCAGACGGTGGGGCGGTCGACCCACTCGCCCTGGCGGCGGTCGAACTCGCGGGGGGTGAAGCCGACCGAGAGCCGCACCGCGCTGGCGCTGCCGTCCTTGGAGAAGTAGTGGGGGTTGTCGCCCAGGTTGCCGGTGATGGTGACGGTGGTCTCGAAGCCGCTCATGGTGTTCCTCCCGGAGGGGGTCGGTGCTGGTTGGTGACGCGGCTCCGCCTCAGCACGGCGTGGTGGGGTCCCCGCAGGGGACGGCGGGGGTTCCGGCTCGCCCGACCGGTGTGGGAACGCCGGAGGCGTCCGAGCGCAGCGACGCCTCGTCCCACCCGCGTCGGGCTCGGGTCGGGGCCATCGGCGCTCGCCCCGCCAGGCTGTGCTGACCTTCGGGCGTCTCCTGCCTGTGCCGGCGTTCTCCGGTCGGCGCAACCGGTGTGCGGGTGAAGTCCCGTTCTCCGACGCTGGCCTGCTGCGATCGGGTCGCCGCCCTCCGGGACCGCGTCTCCGGCACGGGGACGGCCTTGTCGCAGGTCACCCCGATTCCGGCCTCGGGCAGGGTGTGGGGCGGCCGGTCAGAACAGCTGGTGTTGCGTGGGGCCGTCGTTCGCGACCTCGACCCATCGCCCCGGCCTACCGTGCCCGGTCTCGCGGGTCGTGCGTTCGTAGACGATGTCGGTCACGGACGCTGCCGTGACCCCGACGCGGTGGGCCTGCTGCCCGGCGCGGACCTCGCGATCGGCTCGGCTGAGCAGATCGGGGAAGTGCAGGTGACATCCCTGCTCGCGGCGCTGTGCCGCCGGGCTGCCGGGGCTCCAGGTGACCCGGCGGACCGCGCGGTAGGGGCAGAGGATCCGCGCCCGGTCGGGGCCGTCGATCGCGATGAGCGCGCCGCACCCCAGGCGGCGGCGCCGCGGCCGGTTGTCGGCCTCGTCGGTGTCGTGTCCCTGCCCGACGTTGTCGGCGGCCGGGCAGGTCACCTGGTGCCGGTTGAGCCGGGGCACGAAGTGCCCCGCCGTGGCGAGGTCGAGGGCGGGGTCGGTGTAGAGCTGCACCCGGCACCAGCGGCAGATGTCCCAGCTCGGCCACAGCTCCCGGCCAGGATCGGGTACCGGAAGGTCCACGTCCTGGTGGTCGCGGACCGGGTGCGGCCGGGTGTCGGGGTCAGGACCACCAGACATCCCGGCCCCGTTCGGAGGCGAACACCGCGACCTCGCGCAGCGCGTGCAGCCGATCCTGCAGATAACCCGGCCGGCGGCCGCAGTCGATGACGGTTCCGGCGGCGTTGAGGCCATGCCAGGGCATCCCCGGGTCGGCCGGTGCCAGCGCCAGCGCGAGGTCGACCCGGCCGAGCATGTCCTCGGCCCCGCATTCCCCGCAGCGCATGTCCTGGCCGCGATCACAATCCGGAGGTGGGGCCGGGGCGATCTCCTCGTCCTGGTCGAGTGCCCGGACGTGGATGTCGTCGGCGCCGAGTTCGGGCAGAAACCCCAGCGCCCGCAGCAGAGTCACGGCGTTGACGCTGGATACGTCGAGGTCCGGCTCGGTGTCACCGACGCGGCGGGTGACCGGGTAGACGGCCTCGGGCGAGCAGAACTCGTCCCGGCAGTACTCGCCGTGGTCGCCGCGCCCGGCGACGGCGAGGTCGTAGGTGGCGAACTCGCGCCGGTCCTGCCGCGGGTGGGCGGTGCACTCGAGGTGGTGGCCCAGCTCGTGCTCGGACTCCAGGGTCGGGGTGGGACGGAATGTGACGGACATGGGGCCTCCTCCGGCGGTGTGAGGCCCGGCCTCGGGCCGGGCCCGGTGGTCAGGAACGGAGCTGCCGCTGATGCCAGTCGGCCATCAGGGTCATCAGGGCCTCGACGTCGTCGGCCGCGATCAGCGGGGCGAACCGGTGGGAGAACTCCAGTGACTCCCCGCTGGGGAAGCACGGCCCGGGCAGGACGTCGCATCCGTCGGCTGCCTCGTCGCCGGGGTCGACCGGGCGTGGGCTGTGGGTCTCGACCCCGCCGAACTCGGCCCACCCGGGGCCGGGGACCCACCAGACCTCGATCGCGCCGGCGTGGTCCTGGCAGATCAGCCGCACCTTGCGCGGGTGCGCCAGCCCCCGGAAGGTCAGACCGCCGCGGGCCAGCGGCGCCTCCTGCTGGACGGGAATCCTGTTCAGGATGGTGTCGGTGCTGGTCATCGGGTCCTCCCGGGGAATGTGGTCGGTGCTGCGTGAACGCGGCATGCCTCAGCGCCCGGGGGCGGGGTCCCCGTAGGGGACGGCGGGGCCGGGACGCTCGTCCATCCCGGGTCGTGACCGCATCCACCCCAGGCTGCGGCCGATCACCTCACCCGCAGCGCGGTCTCACCGGGATGGATGGGCAGGGGCCGGTTACGCCGCTCGCCCCGCGCCCGGGTGCTGACCTCCGGGCGGTCTCGAAGCGACCGGCCGCCCACCGGGAGCGCGCGAGCCAACCCGCACCCGACCCAGAAAGCGGTCTTGCCGCCGCTCACGACAGATCACCTCCGGATCGGCGGTGCCCGCGCTCGGCGAGGGCGGCGAGCAGCTGCTCCGCGCACTCGCGGTAGGCGCTGGCTCGGCCGGCGGCCTCGATCTCCGCGCTGTCCTGGACGTAGTGGACCGTGTTCGCTGTCGGTGTCTCGTCGGCTGCGGCCTGGCGCCACCGGGAGACCAGCTTCGCCACGGGGTCGTCGCCGGGCTCGGGGTGGGCGGTGGCGTTGGTGAGGACGTCGCTGGTCGGGGACGTGGTGGTCGTCATGGTGCGGCTCCGATCGCCGGGGTCGAGATGGGCGGACACGGCAGCGGGGTGCGGGCTCAAGCGCCCGCCCCCCGCAGCCGGTGGACGGTCAGGCCTCGCTGGCCTGCGTGTCCGAGGGGTCGTCAGTGTCCGGGTCGACGCTGCCGCCGGTGATCACCTCGTCGGTGTCCCCGTCTGCGCCGTCGGGGTCAGCGGCGGCGCGGTCGCTGCCGGGGTCGATGACCAGCCGCTCGACGTCGGAGAGCGGATAGCCCCAGTCCTGCAGCCGCGTGAAGTAGCGCTTCGTCGACGGGCCAGGGTTGCGCCAGCTGTGCCGGCCGGTGCCGGCCTCGAAGGCGCCGAGCACCGTCCCGAGCAACAGCACCGTGGCCCGGGCGGTGGACGCGGTCTCGGCTGCCGCCGCGATCGGGTTCTGGACCCCGGTGTAGTAGCCGCCCGCGCTCGGCTGCCCGAGCCCGAGAAGCTCGCAGGCCACCGCGTTGCCCTGTTCCATGGCCCGCCGCAGGTCGTGATCACCCTGCCCGATCCCGGTGGCGACGTAGCGGGCCGTGTCCTTGGGCGCGCTCTTCTTGCCCAGCAGCGTGGTGATCCATTCGCGGCGGACGCCCTCGGCGGAGTCCCAGGCCTTGTTGTTGGCGATCACTTGCCGCCGTTCGGCCTTCTCTTCCTCACTCATCGGGCCCGGCTGGCGGCCGCTGGACCCGTCGGCGCCACCGGTGGTGGGGTTGTAGCGCCAGTAGTGTCCGTGCTCCCACGGCGATACGCACACCCAGGTCACCCGGGCCTGCGGACCGTCACGGAAGTGGCGACGGGTGGTCACCTCGGCTGCGTGCCCGGGGCAGGCGCGGTGCTCCTCCTCGGTCAACGCAGTCCCCTCCGCGGAGTCCTCGCTGGGGCGCAGCCGGTCGAGGGTGGTGGCGTCGTCGTGGTCGTCCCGGTTAATCACCCGGACGTCGGCCTCGGTGAGCTCGGTGACCTTCTGGTCGTGGACGGTCCGCTCCTCGCGCTCGTCGCGCAGCCGCTGCGCGAGGTGCGGGAACTGAGCGGGGTCCTGCTGGGCGGTGATGATCAGGGCCTTGACCGCTTCGGGGTCGTCGTCGAACTCGGCGATGGCCTGCAGCTGGATCAGGTCCAGGTCGTAGCGGGCGGCCGCCTTCGTCGCCAGCTCGCTCGCTGCGACCGCGGTGGTCTGGCGGACCCGCTCGGCCTTGGTGTGGGTCTTGCGGGCGATCTGGGCCCGGTTGAGCCCGAGGTCGAGCAGCTGCTGGTGGGCGCGGATCTCGTCGGCGTCGCTGATGGGTTCGCGGTGCAGGTTCTCGCCGAGCTGATCGACGATCCGCTCGACCTCGAGCGTCGGAATGTCCTCGTAGTTCTCACCGATCGCCGGCGCCGGCTCCGGCTCGACGAGAGCCCGGATTTCGGGGTGCCCGACCTTGAGGGACGCGAGCACTCGTCGCTGGCCCTCGCGCAGGACCAGGACTCCGTCGCTGGCGCGCCGTCGGACGATGATCGGGGAGCGGACTCCGCGTGCCCGGATGTCGGCGACGAAGTGGGCGCCGAGTACGACGTCGGTGCGGGTGTTCGGGGCGATCTCCACCGTGGCGGGGTCGACCATCAGGAATTCACACCCCTCTGGGGTGTCCGGGCTGTCGTCGGTGCGGGTCGTCGGTTCTGCGGTCATCTCGACCTCCGGTCGACTACGTGCTCGGCCCGCCGCGCTCTGCGCTGACGGTGCGCCCCCGAGGGCCCGGGGCGCACCCCGTCCGGGGCCGCGCCCGG
>JAKDNL010000218.1 GCA_030451825.1 Pseudonocardia sp.
CCCCCCCCCCGCCCCCCCGCCCCCCCCCCGCCCCCCCCCCCCCCCGGCCCGCCCCCCCCCCCCCCCCCCCCACGGCCGGATTCAGGCGGGGCCGTGCGTGACGGTCACGATCTCGCAGGCGACGGGCGCGCCGGACCGTCCGATCCGGGCGTCCGCGGTCAGCAGGGAGGTGTGGTGGCGCTCGGCGGCGGCGGCGTAGATCGCATCGGTGTAGCGCATCGAGGCCTGAGCCAGCGCCCAGGCCCGGTGCACGTCGACCCACGGCGTCGCTTCGATCTGGATCCCGAGGGCCTCCGCCTCGTGCATTGCCGGGACGAGCTCCTGCTCGAGGAAGGGATGACCCGGTCGGTTCGCGGCGGCACGGAGCCCGGACATCAGCTCGAACGCGAAGTGCCCCGGCGCGATCAACGGCTCGGCGGCAGGTTGTCGGGCGAGTGCGTCGCGGGACGCGACCCCTCGTGGGCCCGGATCGGCGACCGCGTCGATCACCACCGAGGCGTCGATGATCACGATCCGTCGACGCTCCCGTCGCCGTGCTCGCTCAGGGCTCGTTGCGCCGCATCGCGCACCGCGTCGCGTTCCTCGGCCGGCACGCCGGAACGACCGCTGAGCCGCGCCTCGCTCGCGGCGAGGGCGTCCTGCCGTCGGAGGTACACGACCTGGGCGCGGACCGTGCCCAGCAGGTAGGCCTGCAGCGACATGCCTCGCTCGGCCGCCGCGTCCCGGATTCGGGCGAGGTCGTCCGGCGGCACGTCGCGGATCAAGACGTCGGACATGCCGGGATGCTATCACTGATGATAGCGGGTGTTCCAGCAGGTCGGCGGGGTGCGGGGGCTCGCGCGGTGGACCGATCGTAGATTCGCAGAACAGCGCAACCTTGCTAGCATTCTGCAACATGCGCACGCTCTACCTTCGGAACGTCCCCGACGACGTCGTCGAGCGGCTGGAACGTCTGGCAGCTCGGGACGGGACTTCCGTGGGCGCGGTCGCAGTACGAGAACTCGCTGAGGTCAGCCGACGGGCTGACAATCCGGCACTTCTCGGCGTGCTCCCCGACCTGGGGGTGAGCATGGCGTCGATCGTCGAGGACCTCGACGTCGAACGCGGCGACCGATGATCGTGGTCGATGCCTCGGTGGCGCTCTCGTCGTTGCTCTACGACGGCCCGGCTCGCCGAATGCTGATGACGGAACAACTTCACGCCCCACACCTCGTCGATCATGAGGTCGCCGGCGGGTTGCGTCGCAAGGCCCTCGCCGGGCAGATCGGAAGCACTTCTGCGGTGGCCGCGTTACGGACGTGGCAACGTCTTGGCATCAGTCGCTACCCGGGCTTTCCGCTGCTCGAGCGAGTGTGGGAGCTCCGCGAGAACGTGTCCGCCCATGCCGCCTCGTACGTCGCGCTGGCGGAGTTGCTGGACTGCGCCCTCGTCACCGGGGACGCGCGACTCGCACGGGCACCCGGTATCAGGTGCCTCACCACCGTCGTACCAGGATGACCGGCCGCCCGGGTCGATGACCAGGGCTGAGACACTGTGACCCTGCGGGCGATCCGGCCCGCACCTGAGTACAGCGGAAAGACGTGAGGCGTGTGACGGCGACACCGGAGGCGGTCGAGCTCGCGAAGGTGGCGGTGGCCGCGGCGGCCGACAAGAAGGCCGTGGACGTCGTCGTGCTCGACGTGTCCGAGCAGCTGGTGATCACCGACTGCTTCGTGCTCGCCTCGGCGCCCAACGAGCGCCAGGTGCAGGCGATCGTCGACGAGATCGAGGAGAAGCTGCGCGAGCACGGCGCCAAGCCGACGCGGCGCGAGGGGGCCCGCGAGGGACGCTGGGTGCTGCTCGACTTCACCGACGTCGTGGTGCACGTGCAGCACTCCGAGGAGCGCAGCTTCTACGGCCTGGACCGGCTGTGGAAGGACTGCCCGCGGATCGACTTCCCGGAGGCCGCGCTGACCGCCTCCGCCGGCGGACCCTCGGAGCCCGCCCCGGAGGCGGACGGGTGACCCTGCGCCGGATCCTGCTGCTGCGCCACGGACAGACCGAGTACAACCTCGGCGGACGGCTACAGGGCCACCTGGACACCAAGCTCACCGAGCAGGGCCAGGAACAGGCCGCGGCCGTCGCGCCGTACCTCGCCGACGACACGTTCGCCCGGATCATCAGCTCGGACCTGTCCCGCGCGCACGAGACGGCGCTGGCCGTCGCGGCCGCGGCCGGGATGCCGGTGTCGGTCGACCCGCGGCTGCGCGAGACCAACCTGGGCGACTGGCAGGGCAGCACGGTGGCCGAGGTGGAGTCGAGTACCCCGGGGGCGATCGCAGCCTGGCGGGCGGACCCGACGTGGGCACCGCCCGGCGGGGAGTCCCGGGTGCACGTGGTGGCCCGGTCGATGCCGGTCGTCGCCGAGCTGGACGCGGAGTTCGCCGGCGACGAGAACGAGCGGACGGTGCTGCTCGTCGCGCACGGCGGGCTGATCGCCGGGCTGGTCTGCGGCCTGCTGGACCTGCCGCAGTCGGCCTGGCCGGTGATCGGCGGGATGGGCAACACCAAGTGGGCCGTTGTCGCCCGCCGCGACGACCACCCCCGCTGGCGGCTGTCCGGGTACAACATCGGGGGCTGAGAGCAGCGTGCGGAACGAACATGGGCGCTGACGGGGCCGCCCCCGGGCCGTTGCTCCTCGTTCTGGGGGACTCCCTCGCCTTCCACGGGCCGGACCGGCCCGAGCCCGCCGACGAACCGCGGCTGTGGCCCAACGTCGCCGCGGCGGCCCTCGGCGGTCGTGCCGAGCTCGTCGCACGCAGCGGGTGGACCGCCCGGCACGCCTGGCAGGCGCTCGCCGACGACCCGCGGATCTGGGCCCTGCTCCCGCGGATCGACGCGCTGGTACTGGGCACCGGAGGGATGGACTCGCTGCCCTCCCCGCTGCCCACCTCGGTGCGCGAGCTGCTCCCGGCGGTGCGCCCCGAGCCGTTGCGGAGGGTGCTGCGCCGCGGCTACCTGCGCGCGCAGCCGCAGCTGGCCCGGGTGTTCGCCGCCGCGCTGCCCGGCGGCGGTCCGGCCACGTTGCCGGCCCACCTGACCGTCGCCTACCTGGAACGGTGCCGGGCCGCGGTGCACGCGCTGCGCCCCGGCCTGCCGGTGCTGGCGCTGCTGCCCTCGGTGCACCGGTCCGGTGCCTACGGCGGCGCGCACCCGCACCGGGCGGCCGCCGAGCGCGCGACCCGCGACTGGGCGGACGCGCACGGGGTCGGCCTGCTCGACGTCGCGGCGCTGGTCTCGGACCACGTCCTGGGCGGGCACGGCAACCCGGACGGGATGCACTGGGGCTGGGACGCGCACCGGAGCGTCGGGAAGGCCTTGGCCGCCGGGCTGGGGCCGATGCCGGCGGTCCCGCGGTGACGCTGCTCGGCATCGACCTGGGCACGACGTCGATGAAGGCCGCCGTCTACCGCGCCGACGGCACCCGGGTGGCCGGCGCGACGCGGCGGCACACCACCCGCCGTCCGGCGCCGGGGTGGGCCGAGCAGGATCCGTCGGACTGGTGGGACGGGCTGACGGGCGTCGTCGCCGAGCTGGACGCGGCCGGTGCGCTGCGCGGGCTGGACGGCGTCGGGGTCTGCAGCCAGGTCAACACTCACGTGATCACCGACGCCGGCGGCGCCGCGCTGCACCCCGCGATCACCTGGCAGGACCGGCGCTGCGCGGACGTCGCGGCCGGGCTCACCGCGCGTCTCGACGACGCGACCCGCGCAGCCGTCCGCGGCGGGCTGGGCACGGTCGACGCCACGCATCCCGCGGCCCGCGCGGCCTGGCTCGCGTCGCACGCACCCGACGTGTGGGCGCGAGGACGCTGGGTGCTGGCGCCGAAGGACCAGCTGCTGCTGCGGCTTACCGGTGTCGCGGCAGCCGACCCGATCTCGTCGATCGGGCTCGTCGACGACGGCGGCACCCACCCGGACTGGCTGGACGCGCTGGTCCCGGGCCTGACCGCGATGCTGGCCCCGCTCGGCGACCCGGCCGCGGTCCTCGGAGAGACGACCGGTGCTGGCGGTCTCCCGCCCGGGCTGCCGGTCGCGCACGGGACGATGGACGCCTGGTCGAGCCTGCTCGGCGGAGGGATCGCGGCCCCGGGCGACGCGATCGACGTGGCCGGTACGTCCGAGGTACTGGCCATGGCGGCGGCACCCGGCGGCGGCGCGCCCGGGATCGTCACGTTTCCGAGCTGGCGCGGGCTGCACGTGCACGCCGGGCCCACCCAGGCCGGCGGCGACGCGCTCGCGTGGTCCGCGCGGATGCTCGGCCTCGATCTGCCCGGCGCGCTGCGGGCGGCGGCCGGGGCCGCGCCCGGTTCCGGCGGGGTGCTGTTCCTGCCGCAGCTCTCCGGCGAGCGGGCACCCCTGTGGGACCCGCACCTGCGCGCACACTGGCTCGGCGCCACGTTCGACACCGGTCCGGCCGAGCTGGCCCGGTCCGGGATGGAGGGCGTCGCGCACGCCGCCCGGCACGTCCTGGACGTGCTCGAACAGGCCGCGGGGACGCCGGCCGGGTCGCTGGCCGTCTGCGGCGGGGGATCCGCGAGCGACCTGTGGTGCCAGATCAAGGCCGACGTCCTGGACCGCCCGATGCGCCGCACCGCGGAACGCGACGCCGGTGTCCTCGGCGCCGCGCTCCTGGCCGGCCTGGCGATCGGCGACGAGACGTCGCCGGCGGGCATGGCCGCACGGATGGTGCGGATCGACCGCGAGTTCGTCCCCGACCCGTCGCTGCGCGACGTGTACGACGACGCGCACGGCCGGTACCGCAGCGCCCAGCGCGACCTCGCCGCGTCGTACGTGCCGTAATGTCCGGCGCCGTGCCCACCGAGAGGAGCGCTAGCGGAACGAGCATCGGCGCCGAGAGGAGCGCTAGCGGAACGAGCATCGGCGCCGAGAGGAGCGCTAGCGGAACGAGCATCGGCGCCGAGAGGAGCCCCGACACCTCCACCCGCCCGAGGCCACCGGTGGCGGTGGTGACCGACTCCACCTCGTATCTACCACCCGGCGTCGCCGAGGACCGCGGGATCCACACCGTCCCGCTCGAGGTGCGGTTCGGCGACCGGATCGGGCGGGACGGGATCGACGTCGGCCCGGCCGAGCTCGTCGCGGCCCTGGCCGACCGCAACCTCGACGTCCAGACCTCCCGGCCCAGCCCGGCCGCGTTCGCCCGCACCTACCGTGACCTGCTCGACGGTGGCGCGCGGGAGATCGTGTCGGTGCACCTGTCGCGGGAGCTGTCCGGCACCTGGGACGCGGCCCGGATGGCCGCCGACGAGGTCGATCCGTCTCGGGTGCGGGTGGTCGACTCCCGCGCGGTCGCGATGGGGCTGGGCTACGCAGTGCTCGCCGCCTGCGACGCCGCACGGGCGGGATCGCGCGGGGTGGCCGTCGAGGACGCCGCGGCCGGGGTCGCCGCCCGCTGCCGGGTGCTGTTCAGCGTGGAGAACCTGGACCGGCTGCGCCGCGGGGGCCGGATCGGCGCGGCGGCGGCACTGTTCGGGACGGCGCTGTCGGTGAAGCCGCTGCTGCACCTGACCGAGGGCCGGATCACGGCGCTGGAGAAGGTGCGCACGACCGGCCGTGCCGTGCAGCGGCTGGTGGACCTCGCCGTCGAGGCGGCGGGGGAGGGCGCGCAGCTCGCGGTGCACCATCTCGGTGCGCCGGACCGGGCCGACGACCTTGCCGACCGCCTGCGCGAGCGCCTGCCCGGAGCGGCGCGTCTCCTGGTCAGCGAGGTGGGAGCGGTGATCGGGGCGCACGCCGGGCCCGGGTTGCTGGGTGTGGTCGTGGTGCCCCGCGAGGCCGGTATCACCGATGCGGCGACATCGGGGAGCACCGACCCGGCGACATCGGGGGGCACCGACCCGGCACGGTGATGGGTCCCCCCGCAGCGTCGCACGCGGTACCGACGATCCGTGGCTCGCGCACCGCGTGGGAGCCCGGTTGTCCCCAACCGGCCGGATGCGTCCACAGTTCCGGATCGATGGGTCGGAGGGGCTCGGCGCGGGCCTAGCGTCGGCTCCGTGACCAGGACAGACGGGTGGGACCCGGCGCGACGGCTGGCCGCGCTCGCCGCGCGGCCGCCGTCGCGTCCGGCGTCGCGGCCGGCGCGCGACGCCCGCCGGGATCCGGACACCGCACCGTTGCCGATCCCCGAACTCCCCGATCTCCCCGATGTCGTCGACCTGTCGGACGATGGCGCGCATCTCACGTCCGTCGGGCGGACGGGCCGGTCCCTGGGCGCGCCGGGCCCTCCGCCCGGTCTCGCATCATGGAGCGACGTCGGCGCCCGGTTCCCGGCTCCGCGGAACGTGACCGCGGGCGCCGGCGGGAGCCCGCGAGGTCGTTCCGGGTCCGGCGGGTCCGCGGTCCCGGACGCCGGAGGCCACGACGGTACCGGCGGGTGGGACGTCGACGACGGCGGCGCCGACGATGCCGCCGTCGAGCCGCCCGGCGACGTCGAGAGCTCCCGCACGCCCCGCCTGGCGGTGAACGGGCGGATCCGCCGGACGCTGCACCGCTGGCTGCCCGCCTCGCTCGCCGACTCCCTCGTCGACCCGGGCCGTCCGGGCGCGATCGCGCTGGTCCTGGTCGTGCTGGCGGCCGCGGTGCTGGCCGGGTTCGGGGTGTGGTCGAGCCGGCCGCAGGCGCAGCCGATCGCGGGGCTGCCGGCGGTCTCGGCCGGAAGCGGTCCGCCGTCGGCGGCCGCTGCGCCCAGTGCGGCGCCGGCCGCGCAAGCGGGCCCGCTCGTGGTCAGTGTCGTCGGGAAGGTGGCCCGGCCCGGACTCGTGCGGGTCCCCGACGGGTCCCGGGTCGCCGACGCGGTGGACGCGGCCGGTGGCGCACAGCCCGGCGTCGACCTGTCCGTGCTCAACCTGGCGCGGCGTCTCGGTGACGGGGAGCAGATCGCGATCGGGGTGAAGCCGGCCCCCGATGCGCAGGCCGGCGGGGCGGCGGAAGGCGGCGGTGCGCCGGCCGGTGGCGCCGGCGGGGAGTCGGCGGGAGCGGCTGCCGGCACGGCCGGGGCGAAGGTCAACCTCAACCAAGCCACCGCCGAGCAGCTCGACGCGCTGCCCGGCATCGGCCCGGTGACGGCCAAGAAGATCCTCGACTGGCGCAACCAGAACGGGCGCTTCAGCCGCCTCGAGCAGCTTCGCGAGATCGACGGCATCGGAGAACGACGGTTCGCCCGGCTTCGCGAGCAGGTGACGGTATGAGCAGCCGTCGCCGCGGCCCCGACGCCGTCCTGGACGACGGCCCGGCCGAGTCCCCTCCCGGCGCCCGGCCGGACCTGCGCCTGGTCCCGGCGGCGCTGGCGACGTGGGCCTCGGCGCTGGCCGGTCTGCTCGGCGGCCCGGCCGGCGGCATCGCGGCGGCGTTGCTCTCCGCCGCCGCCGTGCTGATCGGCCTGATCCGGTCGCGGATCACCGGGCGGCCCACGCCCTCGCGGTACGGGCTGGTGGCCGCGGGCGGCTGCGCGTTCGCCGCCGCCGTCCTGATCACCGTGCACGCCACCGGCCTGCAGGCGAACCCGCTCCGGCCCGCGGCCGAGCGCGGCGCGGCGGCCGAGATCCGGGTCGTGCTGACCGACGACCCGCGCCCGCTGCGTCAGGCCGGGTTCGGATCCGACCCCGGCCGCGCGTCCCGGATGCTGGTTCCGGCCGAGCTCGTCTCGGCGACCGCGGGGAAGGGGCAGTTCTCGCTCGGCGGCGACATCCTCCTGCTGACGCCGGCCGAGGGGTGGGACGGGCTGCTGCCGGGCCAGGAGGTCTCCGCGGAGGGGCTGCTGGCCCCGGCGCAGCGGCCCGACCTGACCGTCGCGGTGCTGCGCGTGCGCGGCCCACCGGAGGCGGTCGCGCCCGCACCGTGGTGGCAGACGGCGGCCGGGACGTTGCGCGACGGCCTGCGCGACGCGGCAGCGCGGGCGTTGCCCTCCGCCCCGGCGGGTCTGCTGCCCGGGCTCGCGGTGGGGGATGTCCGCAACCAGACCCCGGAGGTCGAGCAGGACTTCCGGACCGCCGGGCTCACGCATCTGACCGCGGTGTCCGGGTCGAATCTGGCGATCGTGGCCGGAGCGGTGCTGCTCCTGCTGCGGCTGTTCCGGGCCGATCCGCGGCTCGCCGCCGTGGTGGCCGCCCTCGCGATCGTCGGGTTCGTGATCTTGGCCCGTCCGTCGCCGTCGGTGCTGCGGGCCGCCGTCATGGGCGGTGTGGTACTGCTCGCGTTGGCGCTGGGCCGGGCCCGCTCCGCCGTGCCGGCGCTGTCCGCGGCCGTGCTGATCCTGCTTCTCGTCGATCCGACGCTCGCGCTCGAGGCCGGGTTCGGGCTCTCCGTCCTGGCCACCGGCGCGCTGGTGCTGTTCGCCCCCGGCTGGGCCGCACGGCTGCGCGGACGCGGTGTCCCGCCGGGTGCCGCGGAGGCGCTCGTCGTACCGGCCGCGGCGGCATTGGCCACCGCGCCGCTGATCGCCGGTCTGAGCGGCCAGGTCAGCCTCGTGTCGGTGGTGGCGAACCTGCTGGTCGTCCCGGCGGTGGCCCCGGCGACGGTGCTGGGGGTGCTGGGCGCGGTCGTCTCCCCGCTGAGCCCGGACGCGGCACAGGCGTGCGCGTGGCTGGCCGGGCCCGCGGTGCGGTGGCTGGTGTTCGTGGCCGATCAGGCGGCCGCGCTCCCGGGCGGAGTGCTGCCGTGGCCGGACGGGCTCGGTGGCGCGCTGCTGCTGACCGGCGTGTTGCTCGTCCTGCTGGCGCTGGGCCGGAGACCGCGGATCCGGGCGCTGCTGCTGGCGATCCTGCTCGGCCTGCTCCTCGTGCTGGTCCCGACCCGGGTGGCCCCGCCCGGGTGGCCTCCGGCCGGCTGGAGCGTCGTCGCCTGCGACGTCGGCCAGGGTGACGCGCTGGTGCTCGCCACCGGGACGCCGGGCTGGGTCGTCATGGTCGACACCGGGCCGCAGGACGGCGCCACCGACGCCTGCCTGGATCGGCTCGGGGTGCAGGGGATCTCGCTGCTCGTGCTCAGCCACCTGCACGCCGACCACGTCGGCGGGGTCAACGGTGCCCTGCGCGACCGGCCGACGTCCGCGATCGCCGTCGGGCCCGCCCGCGAGCCCCGCTGGGCGCTGCAGAAGGTGGCCGCGGCGGCGTCGACCGCTCGCGCGCCGCTGGTCGGGCTCTCCGCGGGGCGGTCGCTGACCTGGCCGGGGTTGCGGATCGACGTGCTCGGCCCGCTGCACCCGTCGGAGTACGTGGACCCGGACGACGGCACCGCGGTGAACGACGGGTCGCTCGTCCTGCGTGCGCAGACCCCGGCCGGGAGCGTGCTCCTCTCCGGTGACGTGGAGCTGTCCGCGCAGGGCGACCTGCTCGCCGCCGGGGTGCCGTTGCGGGCCGACGTCCTGAAGGTGCCGCACCACGGGTCCCGGTACAGCTCGGTCGCGTTCCTGAACGCCGTGCATCCGAGGGCCGCGCTGGTCAGCGTCGGCGCGGGCAACACCTACCGGCACCCGAACCCGGAGTTGATGGACACCCTGACCCGGTCCGGGGTCGTCGTCGCCCGCACCGACCTGTCCGGTGACGTCGCGGTCACCACCGCCGGGGACACCGACGGCGACGGTCACCCCGAGCTGGCCCTGGTCGCCCGCGGTGACCCGCGGCCCGCGCCCCGGCGGTCAGGTGGCCGATGACCGGCCGCCCAGCCCAGCCTCGGCCTCAGCCCAGGTGGGCCAGGGCCTCCCGGACGGCCTTGCTGGTCGAGGGCACGGTCGCCGTCGGGCCCACCTCGCCGGACACGGCGTCGAGCGTCTTGAGCCCGTCGCCGGTGATCAGCAGGACGGTCTCGGCATCGGGGTCGATCTTCCCCGCCTCGATGAGCTTCTTCGCGGTGGCGACGGTGACCCCGCCCGCGGTCTCGGCGAACACGCCCTCGGTCTGCGCGAGCAGCCGGATGCCCTCGACCACCTCGGCGTCGGTGACGTGCCCGATGGAGCCGCCGGTGCGCCGCACCGCATCCAGCACGTAGGGCCCGTCGGCCGGGTTGCCGATGGCCAGGGAACGGGCGATCGTGTCCGGCTTGACCGGCTGGATCACGTCGTGGCCGGACTCGAACGCCGTGGCCACCGGCGAGCAGCCGGTGGCCTGCGCGCCGAACACGGTGTACGGGGTCGGCTCGACGAGGCCGAGCTTGCCGAACTCCTGGAAGCCCTTGTCGACCTTGGTCAGCTGCGAGCCGGACGCCACCGGCACCACGATCTGCTC
>JAKDNL010000846.1 GCA_030451825.1 Pseudonocardia sp.
GGCCCCGGGCCCCCCCCCCCCCCCCGGGGCGCGGCTACCCCCCCCCCCCCCTCCCCCCCCCCCCACGAGGGGTGGGGGCGTAATCTCAGGACCATGCCCGCCGCACAGTCGCCCTGCCGCCGCAGCTCCGATCCGGTCCGGGTGGACCGCCTCGGGCGGGTGGAGTACCAGCAGGCGTGGGACACCCAGCGGCTGCACGCGACCGCGCGTCGCGAGGGCACCGGACCGGACGTGCTGATGCTGCTCGAGCACCCGCCCGTGTACACGGCGGGTCGCCGCACACGGCCCGAGGACCGGCCGGTCGACGGCACCCCGGTGATCGACGTCGACCGTGGCGGGCGGATCACCTGGCACGGCCCGGGCCAGCTCGTCGGGTACCCGATCGTGGCGCTCTCCGAGCCGATGGACGTCGTGGACTACGTGCGACGACTGGAGGAGGCGCTGATCGACGTCGTCACCGGGCTCGGGATCACCGGCGCGGGCCGGGTCGACGGCCGCAGCGGCGTGTGGCTGCCGGCCACCGGCATGTGTCCCGAGCGCAAGGTCGCCGCGATCGGCGTGCGTGTCCAGGGCGGGGTCACCCAGCACGGGTTCGCGCTCAACTGCGACCCCGACCTCGGCGACTTCGGACGGATCGTGCCCTGCGGGATCGCCGACGCCGGGGTCAGTTCGCTCTCGGCCGAACTGGGCCGTGACATCACCGTGGACGACGTGCTCGACCTGGTCACCACGGCGGTGCTGGACGCGATCGAGGGTCGGCTCCCGGTGCGCCCGCACGACGTCGCCCGCCCCGAGGCGCCCTCGGCCGCGGGACCGGCCCCGCAGCTGCACCCGTCGCTGCGGTGATCGGCTGCAGCTGAACCCCGCACCGGGCCGGCGCGGTGCACCGCCATAGGGTGCGACGAGTGACGCGATGGCACCCCTCCGATCTGGACCAGCTGTCCGGACGATCCGTGCTGGTGACCGGCGCGAACTCCGGGTTGGGCCTGGCCGCGTCGACGGCTCTGGTCCGGGCCGGGGCGCGGGTGCTGATGGCCGTGCGCGACCCGGAACGCGGACGGGCCGCGATCGACACCATCCCCGGCGGGCCCGGCACGGCCGAGCTCGTCGAGCTCGACCTGGCCGACCTGACCTCGGTGCACCAAGCCGCCGCCGACGTCCGCGAGCGCACCAGCGACCGGCTCGACGCGCTGCTGAACAACGCCGGCGTCGCGATGGGCCCGCACCTGAACACCGTCGACGGGTTCGAGCTGCAGATCGGTACCAACCACCTCGGCCCGGCCGCGATGACCTGGCTGCTGATGCCGGCGCTGCGCGGCGCGGGCGCCCCCGACCGGCCGTCGCGGGTGGTGACGACGTCCAGCCTCGGGCACCGCAGCGCCGCCCTGGACGTCGACGACCTGGGCTGGGAGCACCGCCGCTACCGGCCGAACGCCGCCTACGGTGCGTCCAAGCTGGCGAACCTGCTCTTCGCCGCCGAGCTCGACCGCCGGTTGCGCCTGTCCGGTGACCCGGTGGTCTCGCTCGCCGCGCACCCCGGCCTGACCGATTCCCGGCTGCTGGGCAACGGCCTGCGTCGCGGCAGCACACTCGCCGGGCAGGTGTTCCGGCCGATGGACCGCCTGCTCACCCAGCCCGTCGACGACGGCGTCGCCGCGCAGCTGGCAGCCCTCGCCGCGCCGGTGCACGGCGGCGACTACCTCGGCCCGACCGGCCTCGGGGAGATCCACGGACCACCCGGACCGGCCCGTCGCAGCCGCGCGGCACAAGATCCGGCTCTGGCCGCGCGGCTCTGGCGTGTGACGGCCCACGCCACCGGTATCCGGCCCGATCCGGGCTGAGCGGAGCTTGCGGAGCGCAACATCGACACTGTTGATCGGGGCGTACCGTGTTGGGCGTGACTATCGCACCCGAAGGTCGCAAGCTGCTGCGTCTCGAGGTCCGCAACAGCGAGACCCCGATCGAGCGCAAGCCGTCCTGGATCCGCACCAAGGCGCGCACCGGTCCGCAGTACACCGAGCTCAAGGGCCTGGTCCGGTCCGGTGGCCTGCACACGGTGTGCGAGGAGGCCGGCTGCCCCAACATCTACGAGTGCTGGGAGGACCGGGAGGCCACGTTCCTGATCGGCGGCGAGCAGTGCACCCGGCGCTGCGACTTCTGCCAGATCGACACCGGCCGCCCCGCCGAGCT
>JAKDNL010000847.1 GCA_030451825.1 Pseudonocardia sp.
GGAATCGCGTGATCGAACAGGCGAATCGTGGGGGAATCGCCTGATCGTTCACACCGGCACGCCGACGACCACATCCACATCGCCGCGGTTCTGGTCCGGGAGGACACCGGCCGCCGGTTCTGGCCGCACCACGACTACCGCGGCCTGCGCCGCACGGCCCGGGAGCTGGAGGCCGAGCTGGACCTGACCCGGACCGCTGCCGCCGACCGCACGGCGGCCCGCCGCCCGCAGCGCGCCGAGCGGGAGATCTCCGCCCGGCAAGGCGTGGAGCCGGCCCGGACTGAGCTCGCCCGGGTGGCCCGCCAGGCAGCCACAGCCACAGCCACACCGGCGGGCTTCGTCGACGAGCTGTGCAGTCGTGGGTATCTGGTCGAGCTGCGCCGGTTGCCCTCAGGCGATCCGATCGGATACAAGATCGCGCGCAACGCGGCGGCGCCGGTGTGGTTCAGCGGCGGGAAGCTCGCCCCCGACCTGTCGATGCCGAAGCTCATCGCCCGCTGGGCGTTGTCCGCGGAGCGACCCGACGACCCGCCCTCGCCGGCACGGACCGTGCTGGGGCAGACCCGCGAGTCGTTGGTGCAAGCGAGGGAGGTCGTACGTGGGGCGCGGCACAACCAGGCCACGGAGAACGCGGACGGCATCGCCCACGTCGTCGCTGATGTGATCACCGCCGTGAGCGTCGCAACCGGTGGTGTGCTCGATGCCGCAGCCGACCGCTACGACCGTGCCGCTCGTGCCCCGTTCCGACCCGTGCCGCTCGTCGGGCCGGCTGGTCTCGAGCTGCGATCACTCGCTCGGCAGTTGATCCGTGCCGGGAGGATCACCGGTAGCCAGTCGGACGCGCTTGCCCTGCTGGGTGTGCTATTCGCGCTCGCCGCCGTCGTGCACGAGATCGCGGCATGGCGTGCGGCGCAGGGCCACATCCACCAGTGCACGGCTGCCTCGGAAACCGCGGCACTGATTCACCATCAGGCTGACGAGCTGCGGTCGACGCGTCCGGAGAATCGATCTCGCCGGAAAGAGGCAACGGCCAGACCGGGATTGGATCGACCAGCAGGTCACGCTCGAACGCCGGCCCGCCGCAGCGGCAGGCGTGACTCCGAGTTCGGACCGTGTCCGCGGCCACCGACGACGCCCAGCTCCCGTCCCGGGTTCGATGGTCGACATGCCGTGTCGCAACCCGGCGTCGATAATCCTTCGGACGGCTCTGTCGATCTCGGGGTCGCCGATCCGTCCGGCCCGGGAACCGGCCGGTTCATGACGCGGAGTCCGTCGTCGGTAGCTGGTCGAGGAACCAGGCCTGGGCGTCGGTGGCAGCGTTCAGGCCCGCGCCGCCGACGAGTCGCTCGATGGGGAACGACGGTCGGAGATCCAGCCGGGACAGTGGCAGGTCGACATCCGGGATGCGGTCGATGCGTCGCCGCAGCTCGTCGCGCAGTGCCGTGTCGCCGAAGGGCGGCCGGATGAGCAGGTGCTGGAACACGACCTCGACCGTGCCGGTCGTCGGTCTGATCGTCCAGGGCCAGTACAGCTCGCCACCGGCGCGCACCGAGGGGAATGCGACGGCCTGGGCGCCGTTGCCCCAGTCCAGGTAGCCGCCCCGGCTCCTCCAGTCGGCGGTGAGCCGCTCGATCGCGCCGACCGTCGCCTCCGATTGGTTCGCCCGTAGCTGGATCCAGAACCGCCGCTCGTGCCCCGCCTCCCCACCGCCGGCTCCGGCGTCCTCGGGCACGTCCAGACCGAGCAGCGCGGCGAGCTCTCGGGGCGACAGGCGCTGTGCGGCGAGTGCCCGACCCTTCCCGTCGAACTCGACGCCCTCCGACGCCAGCACGTCCCGCGGCGGGTCGGTGCGGTCCGGATCGGTCCACCGGAACTCCGGCGCGACGGACCCGTCGGCGCGCAGCACGCGCCACGCATTCGGTACCGGCTGGGCTGCAAGGTAGTTGCCGAGCGGTTTGGGATGGATCCCGGACACGGCGGACAGATCCCCGTACGCCGTCCAGGTCCCCTCGGGGAGGGCCGCGCAGACCTGACGGACCACCCGCCACTGGTCCTGCGGTGCAGCCGCCCTGTTCGTGGACGGCCCGGGCCAGACGCCGGCGGCCCGCGCGGTTATCGCGAGGCCGCGGGCCTCGATCTGGGGCAGACCCCAGGATTCCTGCTCGGCCACTTCCCGCGACATCGAGA
>JAKDNL010000219.1 GCA_030451825.1 Pseudonocardia sp.
GGGGCGGCGGGGTACGGGGACGCCCCCGTCCCGCAACGACACTTCATGGCTGGTCATCCGGGAGGCATCCCGGTAGGGGGTGCCGGTAGGGGGTCGTCATACGGGACGGCTGAGCTCGGTGCCCGCAGCAGGCACCGACGAAGCTGAGTCGTGTCATCGGGTGGATCCTCAGACCCTCTGATCAGACAGGGCTGGCCAACAGCGGCAGGGCGGCCATGTCGTGTTCGCGCAGAACCCGTCGGACATGGGTGTGGAAGCTGGGCCGGGTGAGCATTGCCAGCAAGAATCCGCGGGCGCCGTGGGGCACCCGCACGTAGTTCACGAACACGTACGGCGATGCCGCCTGGTCGGTTGGCTGGAGCAGTGTGGTGTTGTCGACACCGAGGCTGTCGGGGAACCAGCCCGCCACCTGGTCGAAGGCTTCCAGCGCCGTGGAGGGGTCCTGGGCGGTGAAATGGTTGAACAGGAAGGTCGCAGACCGGGTGCTGTCGGTGTCGGCGATTCGACGGATGTTCCGCGCTGGCATCACGGAGTCGGGTTCAAGGTCTCGCAGGTCTGTTTGAACCCCGGCCAGTCGATCGGGCGTGCGGGTTCTGATCAGCGTGAGCACGTCGTAGCGGGGTGTGCCGGGCAGCGGCGGGATGATCTCGGTCTGGTAGACGGTCGCGCTCACCACGCCCTCCTGGCTTTCGGTAGCCGCCGCGTAGGTGCGGCAACGATCAATCAGCTGCTCGCGCTTGTCGCTGCGCCGCACGATGGGCAGGCGCGTAGGGGGATCGACGCACCAGCCGGCGTACAGGAAGTGATCCGTAGTCGGCTCTTCGAATGAGGGTCGGCCGTAGCCGGGTGAGTTGTCCGATGTCATCGCCTGCTCCCCTCGTGTGTCCGGGGCGAGGCATCGACCCGGTGCGAGCACCTGCCTCGAAAATAAGCGAGCGATCTATTATCGTCAAGGCGGCTGACGGATCACCGAGTGAGGAGGCATCGGATGCAGGAGACGAGCCGGGGCGTGCCTGCACGACGACCGGGACGGCCCCGGAAGGCTGAGGCCGGTGATACCAAGGAGGCGCTGCTGCGGGCGGCGGTGCGACTCTTCGCCCAGCATGGCTATGTGGGCACCTCGATCCGTGCGATCGCCCGGGAGGTCGAGCTCAGCGAGAGCGTGCTCTACGCCCACTTCGAGAACAAGCAGGCAGTCTTCGCCGCCGCCCTGGCCAGATACGGCCCACAGGCCTCGACCGGTGCGCTGAACAACGTCGACCCCGGCCTAGCCGAGACCGACCCGCCCCGGTTCCTCGTCGCCCTGGTCGATGCCTTCCTGAAGGACTGGGACCGCGAGGAGTCACGGCTGCTGATCAGCCTCGTCACCCGAGACGGACTCTTGCACAGCGACGCACTCCGCGACGCCCTGACCAGCATGCGCAGCTACGCCACCGGCCTGTTCGCCGAATGGCTCGCCGCCGACCAGATACCCGAACGCCTCGGCCCGGCCGACAGACTCGCATTCTCGTTCACCGGCCCGATCGGCCTCGCCCGGGTGCTGCACCTCCACGCCGATGCGAGCCCCGCGGAGCGGTCCCAGGCACGCGCCGACGTCCAGCAGCACGTCGACTTCTTCACCAAGGCCGTCTTCCGGCGCAAGGATCAGTGACCGGAAAGCTCCACTGCCCTGATGGGCGTGCCAGATAAGGATCGGCTTGCGAGACGGCTCGTCGTCCTCGTCGCCGAAGCCGGCGAATCGGTCCGAAATCTCGAGACAAGCCCGATGAGGCACCCGGAGCGCGCGGCGCTAGCGTCGCGCTAGCGTAAGCGTTGTGACTGCCGGGCCCATGACGTGGGAGACGCACCCGGTGACACCGGACCGCTTCGAGGACTTCGCCGACGTCATCAACCGCACCCGCCGCGCCAACCACTGCTGGTGCCTGTCCCACCGGCTGCGAGCTCGTGAGATCGAGGAGTTCGGCGGCGGGAGCCGCGAGCAGGCCATGAGGCGGCTGTGCGAGCGGGACCATCCCCCCAGGGGTGGTGACCTATCAGGACGGCGAGCCGGTGGGATGGTGCAACATCGGTCCGCGCGCCGAGATCACGCGCCTAGCCGGCTCGCGTCTCATCCGGCCCATCGACGACCTGCCGGTGTGGAGCATCGTGTGCGTCGTGGTCCGCTCGGGCCATCGCCGACAAGGTGTGACGGCACCACTCCTCGACGGCGCGGTCGCCTATGCCGCCTCGCATGGCGCGCCGGCCGTGGAAGCGCATCCGGTCGACCCTCCTGGTCGGATGGACCTGACCATGGCGTTCGTGGGAACCAAGTCGATGTTCGAACGAGCCGGGTTTCGGGTCGTCGGCACCACCGACGCCGTGGCGAGCGGGATGCCGCGCCTGGTCATGCGGCGAGACCTCGCCTGAGTAGGCGCGACGTCCCGGTAGCCGAACGTCGACTGGTGAACCCGCAGGTCAGGCGCTGCGCTGGCGGAGGCGTCCCAGTAGACGTGTCCGCATTGAAATCTCACTCGGGGGCGTCATGTGATGCGTGATCAGCGACGGAGTCCCCCGACGGCGCAGACCGGCTGTCAGGAACGCAGTGGCCAGGCGCCAGGCCTCCTCGGGTAGAGGCGCCCGCGGTCTGTTCAGTGCGGCGGGGTGGTGTCGTCGGCGAGGTAGGGGGTGACGGCGTAGGTGGCGTGTCGGTCGAGGTTGTAGCGGGCTCGGACTGGCGACGTCGGCTATTCGAACTGTCTGAATGCCTCGCTCGCCCTTGTGCAGGGACTTCGGGGCTGTAGCGCAGTGCGCTACAGTTGGTGTTGTGTCCGGTGACCTTTGGTGGGATGAGGAGGACGCCGACCACATCCGCGGTCGCTCCCGTCGATATCCGGGCGCGGCCGACATCGAACCGGAGTGGACCGTGCAAGCCGCGGCCGACCCCGCGCGGGTAGTGCGCGACCCGGATCCGCGCAGCCGGGCGGCCTACATTCGCATCGTCGGCTACTCCTCGGCGGCCGGGTTCGTGCTCACCGTCATCGTCGACCCGCACGACTGGTCCGGGGTCACTGCGTGGAAGACCCGAGGGGCGGATCTGCGGGCCTACCTGGAAGGCAAGGAGCGGTAGTCATGACCGAGATCCCAGACCAGAGCCGCGGCGCGCGGCGGGCACGCCACCAGGACATCCTGGCCGAGGTCGCGACCGAGGAGGCCGAGGCTGCCGAGGCCGAGGCCGCTGAACAGGCCGCCACGTTGGACGTGGCGTTGCACCTGCGCGTGGACCGCGAGTTAGATGCGGAGCTACGCGAACGGGCCGCCCACGAACACATCCCGACGTCAGCGCTGGTCCGGAGGCTGCTGCGACGGGCATTGCACGAGCCAGCGGTGACCGCGGGCGCGGTCGAGGACATCGCTCGCCGGGTCACCCGGGAAGAACTCCACGGCCGGTGACCCACCGGCGGTCAGCTGCCGCCGCGACCTGGGGCGCCGTAGTTCTCGCCGAAAATCGGGCGGATATGGCTGAGTAGCCTCCTGAGCTGCGGATGGTGGTTGCCCGCGGACTCGTTGTTGCCCGGGCACAACCCGGCCCAGGAGGCCAGATGCGCTGCGCTGGGGAACCGGTCCATGTCCACCCCGATCTCGGAGATCACGACCTGGGCGGCCCGTTCACTGATCCCCGGGATCGTGGTCAGCAGCTCGATCTGGCGGGCGAAAGGGAGACAGGCCTCGTCGATGCGGCTGTCCAGTCGGGCGATCATGTCGGCGAGGTGGTCGATGTGCTCCAGGTGCAGGGTGCACATCAACGCGTGCTGGGCACTGAAGCGTCCCGCGCAGGCCAGAGTGAGATCGGGAATCTTGTTGCGCATCCGACCGCGGGCCAGGTCGGCCAACACGGTCGGGGCCCGCTCACCGTTGATCAACGCCGCTGAACTCCGCGCCAAGCCCCACACGACGTCAGCGGGCGACGCACCCCCAGTTTCATCGACCCGCGAGCGCCGCGAAAGCGGGATCAAAATCTCAGGAGCGGGTTTCCTGGGCACCGCCCTCCTAGGCTTGGCGGCCCGGCTCCCCTCAGATGCCCGACGCCAGGACCAGGATCACCACCCCGTGCGTGACGGTCGCCGCGAGCACACCGTGTCGCAGGCACACCCACGCACACGCCAGCCCCTCAGCCAGGGTGAACGCGAGGATCGGCCAGCCGAGGTCCGTGACCGTCGAGGCGAGGAACACGTGGCCGGATGCGAAGACCAGCCCGGAAAGCAGCACGGTGCGGACCGGGTCGTAGCCGAGCGGACCCGCCAGGTAGCCCTGCAGCAACCCTCGGAACAGCACCTCCTCGAGCAGGTTCCCGCCGAACGCGAGCACCGCCAGCGCCGGCAGCAGGGTCACCGCCACCGCACCCCCGCGCTGATCCAGCGGCACCGTCCGCAGCATCACGACGAGCGGGACCAGCACCGCCGCGGCCGCACCGAGCGCATGCAGCAGCGCACGCGGCCCGAGCCCGCCCCACACGACCAGCCCCCGCAGGTCCCGCGGTCCGTACGCGATCGCGAGCGAGAGCAGCCCACCGGACGCACCGAATCCGATGAGGACGACCGGGTCCGGGGCGAACCGCAGCCACACGACGCCGTTGTGGGTGGTGCCGAGTGACCACAATCCGAGCGGGGTCATCGCGTCGCGCAGCAGGACGAAGCCGAGCAGCGCGACGACGATCCGCAGCAGCGGGGCGCAGCGCCCGAGCACTAGGAACACCGCCGCGAGCACGGTGAGGCCGGGCAGGACCCGCAGCGGATAGTCGAGGAGGAACACGCTGGTCACGGGGCCAGCCTTCGTGGTCGGATGACCCGCGACAACTCGCATCCGAACCGTCGGCAGGGAGGTCGCTGCGGTGCGCAGAATCCCACGTCAGGCCCGTGCCCGGGAGACCGTGGAGGTCGTTCTGACGGCGGCTGCTCAGGTTTTCGGGCGCGAGGGCGTCGCCGCGACGACCAACCGGATCGCCGAGCGTGCCGGCGTCTCCATCGGGTCGCTCTACCAGTACTTCCCGCACAAGCAGGCCCTGCTCGACGCCCTCGTCGCCCGGCACGTCACCGACGCCCGGACCACACTGGACGCCGAGTTCACCGCGCTGCGCGCCGACCCGCCGGATCCGGTGACGGCGGTGCTACGGATCGCCGATACCGCCGTCGCGTTGCACGCCGACCACCCGCACCTGCACGCGGTGTTCGCCGGCTTCGCCACCCGCACCCCGGGCGGGGTCGCCGCCGTGGACGCGCTGCGCGAGGACTGCACGCGGGAGGTCGCGTTCCACCTGTCCCGGCGGCCCGGCGGCGAGGGCCCCGGCGAGCTCGCCCGGACCGTCGTGCACGCCGTCGACGGTCTGCTGCACCACTCCCCCGCCACCGTGAACGTCCAGCGCGCCCGGGTCCGCACCCTGCTGGTGCGCCTTCTCGAGCCCGCGGTGCCGCACTAGCCACCCAGCCTCTTGCCGAGTGCCTCAGCTTGGAAGCCCCGTCGACGAACGGCGAGTTCAGCCGTGGGAGGGGCGTGGCCGATCAGGGCCCGACCGTGCCGTCGACGTGCCTGTCGTCGGCTGCGGCGGTGTGCTCGACGTCGAGGCCCTGGCTGTGCGCGACCAGGGCGTCGTAGTCGACGGCCGCGCCCCGGAGCAGAGTCTCGGTCAGTCGTTCGGCTTCGTGGTCGCTGAGGTGGGTATTGCCGAACAGCGCACGCTGGTACACCAGGGAGCCGAGCAGGTCGAGGATCTGGTCGCGGTCGGTGTCTGCGCGCAGGTGGCCGCGGGAGATGGCGCGGTCGAGCATGGTCCCGACCGCGGCGCGGGGTGGGTCGAACACGATCCGCATGTACTGGGCGCGCAGGTCGGGGTCGGCGGCGCAGTCGGCGTAGAGCGCGCCGAGCACGTCGGGGCGGATGGTGCGGAACTCGGCCAGGAAGATCAGCAGTCCTTCGCCGAAGTCGCACAGTGTGCAGCCGGTGTCGGGTGACTCGGGGACGTCGAGCCGCGCGGCGATCGCCGCGAGCACGAGGCGGGGCCGGCCTGCCCAGCGCCGGTAGATCGCCGGGCGGGTGGTGCCGGCCCGGCGTGCGACCTCCTCGACCGACAGCGCCGCATAGCCGCCGGCGTCGAGCACCGCCATCGTCGCCTCGAGCACCGCGGTGTCGATCTGCGGATCGCGCGGTCGCCCGCCCGGTCGCACTCGCGCGCTCACGGCGCCGGCCGTCTGTTCGCTGGACACCGCTCCATTCTAGCGTTACGTTACAAGCTCGATCGTAACTGAACTGGCGAAGGAGGAGTCATGCCGATCGAGACGCCCACCCGACTGGCGATCATCGTGGGAAGCACGCGACGTGGACGGTTCGCGAGCACGGTCGCGAGCTGGGTCGCCGAGCAGGCCGGTGCGCGCGGCGACGTCGAGGTCGACGTGGTCGACCTGGTCGAGGCCCGGTTGCCCGAGACACTGGGCGCCGACGACGAGCCACCCCCGGACGAGGTGGGGCAGCTGGGCCCGCGGCTGGCGGCCGCGGACGCCTTCCTGGTGGTGGTCCCGGAGTACAACCACAGCTATCCGGCCGCGGTGAAGACCGCGATCGACTGGTTCTTCCACGAGTGGCTGGCCAAGCCGGTGGCCTTCGTGTCCTACGGCGGCACGGGCGGCGGCCTGCGCGCGGTGGAGGCGTTGCGGCTGGTGTTCGCCGAGCTGCACGCGACCACCATCCGCGACGTGGTCAGCTTCCACGACTACCCCGACCGGTTCGGCGCCGACGGCGCCCCGCTCGACCCCGGCGCCGCCAAGGCGCTGGCCGCCCAGCTCGACCAGCTGGGCTGGTGGGCCGCGGCCCTGCGCAACCACCGCGACCGCATCCCCTACTCGCCCTGACCGGGGATCGCACGGACACCACCCGCCTCAAGGAGAGAGACGATGCCTGCAGAGCTGAACCACACGATCGTCGCGGCCCGCGACAAGCACGCCTCCGCGACCTGGCTCGCCGAGCTTCTCGGTCTCGACGTCGGCGCCCAGTACGGCCCGTTCGTGCCGGTCACCACGCACAACGGTGTCGACCTCGACTACGCCGACGCCGGAACCGGCGAGATCACCTCGCAGCACTACGCGTTCCTGGTCGCCGAGGACGAGTTCGACGCCATCCTCGCGCGGATCCGGGACGCCGGGATCACCCACTACGCGGGACCGGGACCGCAGGGGCCCGGCGAGATCAACACTGAGGACGGTGGGCGGGGCACCTACTTCATCGACCCCGACGGTCACGTCATGGAGATCCTCACCCGCCCCTACGGCAGCGGCGCCCGATGACCGAGCTCGCACAACCCGCGACGGAACCGACGGCGGGCGTGCGGGAATGGGCGGGGCTCGCGGTGCTGATGCTGCCGCTGCTGCTGATCGCGCTGGACAACAGCGTGCTCGCCCTGGCCGCCCCGGCGCTGAGCGCCGACCTGGGGGCCGGTGCCACCCAGCAGCTGTGGATCCTCGACATCTACGCCCTGCTCATCGCCGGGTTCCTGATCACCATGGGCACCCTCGGGGACCGTATCGGGCGCCGCCGGCTGCTGCTGATCGGTGCAGCCGCGTTCGCGGTCGCCTCGCTGGCCGCCGCCTACGCCCCCACCGCCGAGGCATTGATCGCCGCCCGGGCGTTGCTCGGCATCGCCGGGGCGACGCTGATGCCCTCGACCCTGGGACTGATCCGCACCCTGTTCCCGGATCCGGTGCAGCGCTCCAGCGCGATCGCGATCTGGATGGCCGCCTTCATCGTCGGCGGCGCCCTCGGCCCGCTGGTCGGCGGGCTGCTATTGGAGCATTTCTGGTGGGGATCGGTATTCCTGCTCGGGGTGCCGGTCATGGCAGTACTGCTCCTGCTGGGCCCGTGGCTGCTACCCGAGGCCCGCGACCCGGATCCCGGTCGGCTCGACCTCGTCAGCGTGGGTCTGTCGCTGGCCGCGATGCTGCCGCTGGTCTACGGGCTCAAGCAGCTCGCTGCCGGTGGCTCGCTGCCGGTCGCGGTGGCCGCGATCGCGGTGGGGGTGGGCGCCGCGGTCGCCTTCGTCCGGCGGCAACACGGGCTGCGCCGGCCGCTGTTCGACCTCGGCCTGGTCGCGGTCCCGGCCTTCGGCGCCGCGCTGCTGGTGCTGCTGCTGGCCCAGTTCGTGATGAACGGGACGTTCTTCCTGTTCCCGCAGTACCTGCAGTCGGTACTCGGCCAGTCCGCGCTGCACGCGGCGGTGTGGATGGTGCCGCTGATCGGCTCGTCGCTCCTGGCGTCCCTACTCACTCCGAGGTTGGCCCGCCGGCTCGGGCGGGCCCGGTTGGTCACCACAGGTGCTCTCGTGGCCGCGCTCGGCGTCGGCCTGCTCGCTGCGGCGGCCGCGACCGCCGGCTTCGCGGTGCTGGTTGCCGGCTCCGTGCTGCTGGCCCTCGGCGCCACCCCGATCGGGGTCGTGGCCACGGACCTGGTGCTCGGGCACGCCCCACCCGAGCGCGCGGGGACCGCCGGGTCGCTGTCCGAGACCAGCGGCGAGCTCGGCGCCGGGCTCGGGATCGCGTTGCTGGGCAGCATCGCCGCCGGCATCTACCGGGCCGGCGTCACCGGCGCCCCGCCCGCCGGCCTGCCCCCGCAGGCCGCCGACACCGCCCGGGAAACCGTGGCCGGGGCCGTGGCCACAGCCGGGAACCTCCCACCGGCTCTGGCGGATGCCGTGCTCGAGCCCGCCCGCGCTGCGTTCAGCTCGGGCCTGGCCGCCGCCTGGCTCGCCGGCGCCGTCGTCATGATGACCGTCGCCGTGATCGCCGCTACCCGGCTCGAACGACGGTACGAGGAGGAACGATCGTGAAACAGATCCGCGGCGACCTCTGGCAGACCCGGCCCTACTCGCCGATGCCCGGCATGACGACCCACGCCTACCTGTGGACCGGAGCACCAGACGGGAACGTGCTGTTCTACTCCACCGGCACCGACGACGACTTCGACGACCTCGACACGCTCGGCGGAGTTGCGCACCAGTACCTCACCCACCAGGACGAGGCCGGCGCGCTGCTGACGCGCATCGCGCACCACTTCGGAGCCCGACTGCACGCACCCGCCCGGGAACGCGACACCATCGGCCGCTTCGCCACACCGCACGTGTTGTTCGAGCACCGCCACGTCGACGAGCGCGGCGTCGCGGTGATCCCCACCCCGGGCCACACCCCCGGCAGCACCAGCTTCCTGGTGCCCGGCACCGGCGGTGAGACCTACCTGTTCGTCGGAGACACCGTGTTCCGGCCGGACGACGGAGACTGGACCGCCGGCTACATCCCGGGATGAGCGACGCCGACGACCTCGTCGCGAGCCTGCGACTGCTCGGCACCCTCGAACCCGACCTGGTCATCTACGCCGCCGGAACCCACCCAGTCGGCGAACAGGGCTGGGCCGCGGACGTGGAGACCGCCGTCGCCACCGTCCCCGGCCACTATCGGGAACCCTCCCGGTAGTCGAAGGCGAGCCTCTCCGGAGCCGCCGCCAAGGAACCGGAGCTCAGCTTCTGCCGCGATCTGTCGTCTCGGCGGACCGGTTGGCGGCGTAGAAGGTCGATACGGCGTAACTGGGATGCCGGTCCAGATTGTGCCGGGAGGAGACTGGCGACGTCAGATATTGGAACTGTCTGAATGCCTCGATCTCTACGTCCCGCAGACGATCGTGTCGACCGGAACGCGGCCAAGGAACCATGCGAAGTCGGAGAGACTGTCGGGATGCGTCTGATCGACCTGAGCCACGTGATCGAACACGGCACCGTCACCTATCCGGGGTTGCCCGCACCGGTCATCGACGAGTACCTCAGCTTCGAGGACTCCACCGGCCACTACGCCCCCGGCACCGCGTTCCGGATCGGACGAGTCACGATGATCGCCAACACCGGCACCTACCTCGACACCCCGGCACACCGCTTCCCGGACGGTCACGACACGTCCGACCTCCCGCTGGAGCGGTGCGCCCTGCTGCCGGCGGTCGTCATCGACGCAGGACCTGGCCCCATAGGGCCGGACCTGCTGGCCGGCCACGAGATCGAGGGCGCCGCAGTGCTGCTACGCACCGGATGGGACCAGCACTGGGGCACCGAGCAGTACGGCGACGTGTCGCACCCCTACCTGACCGAGGACGGGGCGA
>JAKDNL010000848.1 GCA_030451825.1 Pseudonocardia sp.
ATAACGTTTGATTGCGTTATTGCACAACGCTACGTAATAGATACAGGATAATGCCCCTTATCCCGTCGTCAGTACGGATGACGGGTCGCACGTACTGGTGACGGGTCGCACGCACCGATGAGGGTTCGCCTGTACTAATGAGGGCTCATCAGCTACAAATGAGCCATGAGCATTACGCGCCCAGCTCCGCTTTCGCCCGGTGCCACCGTGACCGTCCGGTGGGCGGCCGCGGACCGCGACGGTGTGCGCGGCGAACTTCTCGGGTTCGGGGAGGCACCGTCCCCGCACGTGCTGATTCTGCTTGACGGGGGTGAGGAGGTGGCCGTGTTCACTGGACCCGGCGTCGAGATCTACGCGTCCGCCCTGACCTCGGGGGGTCCGCGGTGACCGATGACCGCACCCGACCCCAGACTGCCCATCTGGCCCTGGTCACCGCGACGGAGGACCGAGCAGACGCCACCGGCCGGCCGGGCCCGGCGACAGGATCCCGCCCGAGCACCCCGGGGACCTCGGCCGAGGTCACGCTGAGCGCGGCCGAAGCGGCCATCGGCCTCGGTATCACCGAGGACGAGGTACTGATCCGCCAACGCCGCGGCGAGCTCCCCGACCCGATCCCGGCGGGCGGGCTGGCCGAGCACGGCGGCCCGGACCTCCGGGTCCGGACATGACCACTCGCAGGCGAGATCCGGTGGTCGGGACGAGCCTGCAGGGCTACGTCACCGCGAGCTACGCCGCGCTGGTGGGCGAGTTCGGGGACCCGGGTACGCCGCACGACGCGGACAAGTCGCACGTCGAGTGGCAGCTCGACAGCCCCTACCTCGGGCCGGTCAGGATCTACGACTACGGCGACGTGCACGACTGCGACGGGAACTGGTACGTCCCGATGGCCGAGTCGGTCGAGTGGCACGTCGGCGGCCACGACCGCGCGGCGCTGGACTGGGTGGCCCGCCGGCTCGGGGTGCAACCGCACAACCCCGTCCACGCCGGCTGCTGCGGCCCGGTCATGCGGCCCTGGTGGATCGAGGAACTCCACCCCGACGACCTCGACGCCGTCGAGCAGGGTCACGACGCCGACGACCTGCCTGACCCGTGACCACCTCGTCCCTGTCTTTCACCTCGAACCGCTGCCCGACGACAGGACCGACCGTGATGCTCGACCCCGAATCCGCGGCCGACGCCCCGGGCGCCCCGGCGGGCCCGGTGACCACGACGACGGCGATGACCCGGCTGGGCTGCAACCGCGATCAGGTGGTGCGCCTGGTCACGACCGGGCTACTGCCCGAGCTCGGCCGCCGCGGCCGTACCCGGCTGCTCGACCCCACCGCGCTCGCCGCGCTCGCCCGCCGCTCCGTGCTCCCCGACGCCGGAGCCGACCAACCCGCGGCGGCGACCTACGCCCTGGCCCTGCACCTGGGCCCGCGCACGGCCGAGGAGCGCCCGGACCTGTACTACCGCGACACCCACGGCTACTACGCCGACCAGAACACCCCGGACAACGCCTGGACCGGGTGGTGGAACACCGGCGAGCAGCTCGCCCGCGACGCGGTCGCGCACACCCTGCCGGTGCTGCCCGCGGTCAGCGGGTTCGTCGTCGACGTCCGCGTGATCATCGGATTCGACGTGCACCCGCTCTATCCCGGCCTGATCCGGTTCGACCTCGCCGCCGCCTCGGCATCGGTTCGGGCGCGGTTTACCGGCACCCGGTTCCGCCCGGGCGCCGGAACACCCTGGCAGCGGCTCCGTCAACCGGTGGCTGGCCGCGAGCTCGGGGCCGGCGATACCCCGGCCGGCGCCACCGCGCCCGTGCCGGCGACCGGGGACCGGTGGTAGTGGTGACAGACCAATCGGCACGCCTGCCCAACCCGGCAGGGTCGCCGGACCCCCTTCCGGCCGGTCTGGCCGGGGACCCGCGGGAGGATCCGGCCTGGCGGCTGGCCACGGCGTTCGTGCTCTCGCGGCGCTCGGCCCACACCCGGCGGGCCTACGCCCGCGACATCCGCGACTTCTACACCTGGTGCCACCGGGCCGGGCTGGATCCGCTGCGGCTGCGGCGGGTACACATCGACGCCTACGCCCACGAGCTCGCCCAGCCCCAGCCCCGCACCGGCCGCCCGGCCGCCGAGTCGACGATCGCGCGCAAGCTCTCCACGCTGGCCGGGCTGTATGCCTACGGCGTCG